>CAYLZU010000257.1:0-5117 GCA_964388005.1 uncultured Burkholderiaceae bacterium | reverse complement strand
GCCCCGACATCCCGTCGGACGTGGCGTTCACCGAGAGCCGCATCCGCGCCGAGACCATCGCCGCCGAGAACGTGCTGCACGACCTCGGCGTCATTTCGATGATGTCGAGCGACTCGCAGGCGATGGGCCGCATCGGCGAATGCTGGCTGCGCACGATCCAGACCGCGGACGCGATGAAGACCGGGCGCGGCAAGCTGCCCGAGGACGCCAGGGGCAACGACAACTTCCGCGTCCTGCGCTACGTGGCCAAGATCACCATCAACCCGGCGATCGCGCACGGCGTCTCGCACGTGCTCGGCTCGGTCGAGGTCGGCAAGTTCGCCGACCTGGTGCTGTGGGAGCCGGGGTTCTTCGGCGCCAAGCCGAAGCTCGTGCTCAAGGGCGGCGTCATCACCTGGGGGCTGATGGGCGACCCCAACGCCTCGCTGCCCACACCCCAGCCGGTGTACTACCGGCCGATGTTCGGCGCCTTCGGCAAGACGCTGCCCGACACCTGCATCACCTTCGTCTCGCGCGCCGCCCACGCGGCGGGCATCAAGAGGAAGCTCGGCCTCGACCGCCAGGTGATGGCGATCCGCAACACGCGCAAGATCGGCAAGCGCGACATGGTGCGCAATTCCGGCACGCCGAAGATCGAGGTCAGCCCGGAGACCTTCGCCGTCACCGTCGACGGCAAGCACGCCACCGTGGCGCCGCTGAAGACGGTGTCGCTGAACCAGAAGTACTTCTTCAGCTGAAGGCGGGTCCGTGATCCTCGTCGAAGCCGTGCTCGGCAACAGGTCCGACCCGCAGTGGGCACAGCGCCTCGCCGGCGCCGCCGTCGATTCGCTCGACCTCGACCACTGGGAGGCGCAGAAGAACCGCTTCCGCAAGAAGACCGCCGGCGGCGTCGAGCTGGCGGTGTCGCTCGACCGCGGCACCTTCATGCACGACGGCGACGTGCTGCTGTGGGACGCGGCGGGCTCGCGCGCCGTGGTGGCGCGCATCAGCCTGCGCGACGTGATGGTCATCCATCTCGACGACATGGCGGCTGCGGCGCCCGAGATCGCGCTGCGCACCTGCGTCGAGCTCGGCCACGCGCTCGGCAACCAGCACTGGCCGGCGCTGGTCAAGGGCACGCGGGTGTTCGTGCCGCTCACCGTCGACCGCAAGGTGATGAGTTCGGTGATGAACACGCACCGCTTCGAGGGCATCCGCTACGAGTTCGTGCCGGGCGGCGAGATCGTGCCCTACCTCGCCCCGCACGAGTCGAGGCGGCTGTTCGGCGGCGCCGAGGGGCCGGTGCACTCGCACACCCACGAGCAGTACGTCGCCGTCGATGCCGACACCGGCCAGCCGTACCCGCGCCCGCCGACGGCTCGCCCGAACGCGCACTCTCCCGCGTACTCGCACGACCACCCGCACGATCACTCGCATCCGCACGCGCACTCGCATGCCGGCGCCGCGCCGGACGATCCGCCGCACCGGCAATGACGATGACTGAAAGACGCGCGGCGTTGCCGGGCGGCAGCTCGCCGCTTGCCCGCGCGTTGCAGTTCGGCGACTCAGTGTTCCCGGTCGGCGGCTTCGCCTTCTCCGGCGGGCTCGAATCGGCGATCCACAAGGGCGTCGTCACCGACGTGCCGACGCTGCAGGCGTACGTCCGCACCGCGCTCGAGCAGGCGGCCAGCGGCGACGGCGTCGCGCTCGTCTGGGCGCTTCGCGCCGCGGCCGCCGGCGACCTCGACCAGGTCGTCCGCATCGACGAGCGGGTCTACGCGCGCAAGCTGTCGAGCGAGACGCGCACGATGACGGTGCGCATGGGCAAGAAGTTCGCGGAGATGGGCGCCGAGGTGATCGGCTCGCCGGTGCTGGCGGCATGGCGGGAGCGGATCGCCGCCGGCGCCACGCCCGGCTGCTACCCGGTGTCGCTGGCGCTGAACTTCGCCGCCCAGGACCTCGCCGCGCGCGATGCCTTCGTCGTCCACCAGTACGGCGTGGCGTCGATGATCCTCTCGGCGGCGCTGCGGCTGATGAAGGTGAGCCACGTCGACACGCAGCGGATCCTGTACCGGCTCGACGCCGGCGCCGACGCCGCCTACGAGGCCGCGGCGGCGACGCAACTGGCCGACATGGCCGGCTTCGCGCCGCTCACCGAAATCCTCGCCGCGGTGCACGTCAAGGCGCACGTGCGCCTGTTCATGAACTGAAGGAGCAGCACTTGGCCAAGAAGATCACGCGCATCGGCGTCGGCGGCCCGGTCGGTTCGGGCAAGACCGCCATCGTCGAGGCGATCACGCCGCGACTGCTGGACATGGGCATCAAGGTGCTGATCATCACCAACGACGTCGTGACCACCGAGGACGCCAGGCACGTGCAGCGGACGCTCAAGGGCATCCTGCTCGAGGAGCGCATCCTCGGCGTGGAGACCGGCGCCTGCCCGCACACGGCGGTGCGCGAGGACCCGAGCATGAACCTCGCCGCGGTCGAGGACATGGAGGCGCGCTTCCCCGACGGCGACGTGGTGCTGATCGAAAGCGGCGGCGACAACCTGACGCTGACCTTCTCGCCGGCGCTGGTCGACTTCTTCATCTACGTGATCGACGTCGCCGCCGGCGACAAGATCCCGCGCAAGAACGGCCCCGGCATCACGCAGTCCGACATCCTGGTCATCAACAAGACCGACCTCGCGCCCTACGTCGGCGCCAGCCTCGAGGTGATGGAGCACGACTCGAAGCTGATGCGCGGCGACAAGCCGTTCATCTTCACCAACTGCAAGACCGGCGAAGGCATCCCGCGGCTGGTGGAGCTGATCCGCAGCGACCTGCTGTTCGACCTGAAGCTCGCGGCCGGGCAGCCGGCGTAGGGTCCCGAGGATGGGTGTGGCCGAGCACGTCGCCGCCCTTGCCCCGTGGGCGGCAGCCGAAGCGCTCGGGCGGGCGGCGGCGGAGCTGGCGGCCTTCCAGGACGAGCCGCCGCAGATGGCGAGCGGCGCTGTCGGCAAGACGGGCTTCCTCCGCCTCGGCTTCGAGCGCCGCGACGAACACACGATCCTGGCCGAACTCGACCGGCGCGCGCCGTACATGGCGCAGCGCGTGCTGTACCCCGACCCGGCGATGCCGGACCAGGCGTGGCTGTTCATGATCACGACCTCGGGCTGCGTGCTGCAGGGCGACCGCATGGCGCTCGAGGTGACGCTGGCGCCCAGGGCGCGCGCGCACGTGACCACCCAGTCGGCGACCAAGGTGCACTCGATGGATTCCAACTGCGCGGTGCAGACGCAGTCGATCGCGCTCGCCGACGGCGCCTACCTCGAGTTCCTGCCGGAGCCGCTGATCCCGCACCGGCGCGCCCGCTTCCTGTCGGACACCCGCATCTCGGTCGCGCCGACGGCGACGCTGCTCTGTTCCGAGATCGTCCAGCCGGGACGCAAGCATCATCATCCCGACGAGTGCTTCGGCGCCACCCTGCTGTCGCTGGCGCTGGCCGCGGAACGACCCGACGGCCGGCTGCTGTTCACCGAGAAGCTGGTGATCGACCCGGCGCGGCGGCCGCTGCGCCAGACCGGCGTGATGGGCCCCTTCGACGTGCTCGGCAACGTAATCCTGCTGACGCCGAAGGACGCGGCCGACCGCGTGCACGCCCGCGTCGGGGCTGATGTCGATGCCACCGAAGGGATCGCCTTCGGCGCCTGCCACCTTCCGAACGACGCCGGCCTGATCTTCAGGGTGCTCGGCCGCGAGACGGCGCAGGTCAAGGCCAAGGTGCGCGAGTTCTGGGCCATCGCGCGCGAAGAAGTCACCGGGGCGGCGCTGCCGCCGCCCTTTTTCTGGCGCTGAACGGGAGGCGACGATGAAAGGGCTGCTGGCGTGGTGGGAAGGCCGCTGCGTTTCGTCACAGGTTCTGCGGTTCATCGACTACAGCCTGCGCGGCATCGGCCAGGTGATGTTCCAGGACAACCCGCTGTCGGGGCTGCTGTTCTTCATCGCCATCGGCTGGGGTTCGTTCGTCGCCGGCATGCCGCAGGTTGCGATCGGGGGAGTGGTGGCGTTGGTCGCCGGGACGCTGGCGGCGCAATGGCTGCGGGTCGAGGGCTCGGCGCTCGCCGCCGGGCTGTACGGCTACAACGCGTACCTGGTCGGCCTCGCCTTCGGCACCTTCCTCGCCGTCACGCCGATGTGGTGGCTGTACGTCGCGCTCGGCGGCGCCATCTCCGTTCCGGTCACGCTGGCCGTCGCCAACGTGTTCAAGGGCTGGGGCGTGGCGGCGCTCACCGCGCCGTTTGTGCTCGTCGCGTGGCTGTTCCTGCTTGCCACCTATGCGTTCTCGGCCATCGACGGCAGCGGCCTGCCGATGGCCGCCGAGGTCGTGGCGATCGATCCGGCGGCGGCGAACCCGCTCGCCTTCGGCGACTTCGTCGTCGGGGTCCTGAAGAGCATCACCCAGGTGTTCCTGAAGGCGAGCATCGTCGCCGCGGTGCTGCTGCTCGCCGGGCTGGCGGTGAATTCGATCGCCGCCGCCGCGTTCGCCGTCGCTGGCGCCATCGTCGCCGTGGCCACCGCGCACGCGCTCGGCGCCGAGAGCGACCTCATCACCGGCGGCCTGATGGGCTTCAGCCCGGTGCTCACCGCGGTCGCGCTCGGCGCGGTGTTCTACAAGCCCGGCCTGCGCGTCGCGCTCTATGCGCTGGTCGCGACCGTGTTTACCGTCGTCGTCCAGGGCGCACTGAACGTCGCCGTGTCGCCATTCGGCATTCCGACACTCACCGCGCCGTTCGTGCTCGCGTCGTGGTTCTTCCTGCTGCCGCGCCAGCACTTCGAGTAGGCGAGTCGGCGATCGCCGCGAGCCCGGCGCCCGGCTCGTCTGGAGGTCGCGCGTGGCCGGGCGTTGCGGCCGTGGATCCCCGACATGCGCGACCCGGGCAACCCGGTCGGCTTCGACTACCGTTCGACCGAGGTCCGGCTGATCGTGCGCCAGGCATTCTGAAGCGCGGCGCAGCGCCTGCGGCCCGCACTCCCTCCGACCGATGGCCAGAGTGACCAGCGCCGAACCATCCCGCTTGCCTGTGCGGACCGAGGAGACCGTCGATGGCCGCTGCCGTCGTCGCCTCCGCTGCGGTTCCACTGCGCCTGCAACGC
>CAYLZU010000256.1:1813-5130 GCA_964388005.1 uncultured Burkholderiaceae bacterium | reverse complement strand
TGGTGAAGCCGCAGGCCAGCGCGTGCCCAAGCATGCGCACCGCGTGCGCGGTCCGGTAGGCCTCGCCGAGCGCCTCGACCTTCTGCACGTTGACGTCGCTGGCGAAGGCGTGCACATGGGCATCGATCAGCCCCGGCATCAGCGTGCGTCCGCCGACATCGATCACCCGCGCCTCCGGCGCCGCGATCGGCTGCGCCGAGACGTCCTGGATCAGGCCGTCGGCGACGTGCACGAACATGCCCTCGGCGCAGTCGGCGCTGGTGCCGTCGAAGACACGGGCGTTGCTGAACAGCAGTTGCGGCGCGGGGCTCGTCATGGCCGGCTCCTCGGTCTCTGACGACAAACCGCGCTTGCCAGCGGCCCCGGTGGCGGGCGATCAGGCACCGGCGACCGGCGCCGTGGCCCGTTCGTCGAAGGTCGGATAGTCGGTGTAGCCGCGGGCGCCGCCGCCGTACAGCGTCGTCCTGTCGAAGTCGGCGAGCGGCAGGTCCTCCCGCAGCCGGCGCGCGAGGTCGGGGTTGGCGACGTACGGCCGACCGAAGGAGACGAGATCCGCGTCGCCGCGGGCGACGACGTCGATCGCCATCTGCCGCCGATAGCCGTTGTTGACCATCCAGGCACCGTCGAACCGGCGCCGCAGCACCGCGTAGTCGAAGGGCGCGAAGTCGCGCGCGCCACCGGTGGCGCCTTCCACCAGTTCCAGAAAGGCGAGCTTCAGCGGCGCCAGTTGCGCCACTGCGTGCTCGTAAAGCGCCTGCGGGTTGCTGTCCTGCCCGGCGTCGTTGGCCGGCGTGACCGGCGACAGGCGCAGCCCGGTGCGGCCGCCGCCGCACTCGGCGACCACCGCCCGCATCACCTCGACCAGGAAGCGGACGCGGTTTTCGATCGGGCCGCCGTACTCGTCGTCGCGGTCGTTGATGCTGTCGCGCAGGAACTGCTCGATCAGGTAGCCGTTGGCACCGTGCACCTCGACGCCGTCGAAGCCGGCCTCCATCGCGCAGCGCGCGGCGTGGCCGAAGGCCGCCACGACGCCGGGGATCTCGTCCGTTCGCAGCGCCCGCGGCGCCGACACCGCCTCACGGCCGTTGGCGGTCAGCGTCTTGACCTGCGCCGCGCGGTTCGTCGACGACACCGGCGCCCGCCCGCCGGGCTGCAGCGACACGTGCGAGATCCGCCCGACATGCCACAGCTGGACGACGATGCGCCCGCCTTCGGCGTGCACGGCGCTGGTCACGCGCCGCCAGCCGGCCACCTGGGCGGCGCTGTGGATGCCCGGCGTGTCGAGATAGCCCTGCCCTTCCGGGCAGACCTGCGTTGCCTCGGTGATGATCAGCCCGGCACTCGCCCGCTGCCGGTAGTACTCGACCGCGAGCTCGGAGGGCACCTGTCCGGCCGCGGCGCGATTGCGCGTCAGCGGCGCCATCACGATCCGGCTGGCGAGCGAGAGTTCGCCGACGCGGATCGGGTCGAACAACGACGCCATGCGCTAGCGGAGGCTGCGGCCGAAGAACTCCATCGTCCGCTGCCAGGCGAGCTCGGCCGCCTTCGGGTCGTACTTCAGGAACGGCAGGTTCTTCGAGTCGGCGGTCTCGTTGGCGAAGGCGTGCTTGCAGTCGTAGCGGAAGAACTCGTAGGCGACGCCGGCGGCGCGCAGCTTCTCCTCCAGCGTGTCGACACCCTTGATGTCGAAGGCCGCGTCGTCGGTGGCCCAGTGGCCCATCAGCGGCACCTTGATCTTCGCCGCATCGACGTACTCGAGCGGCGGATAGCCGTACCAGATGCAGGCGGCGTCGGCCTCCGGCACGTTGCAGGCGGAAAGCAGCGTCAGCGCCCCTCCCATGCAGAAGCCGGTGACGCCAACCCGGGCACTGCCCGAGCGCTTGAGGAACTGCACCGCGCCGCGCACGTCCTGCCCGGCGGCATCGCCGAAGTTCAGGTCCTTCATCAGGTGCTCGGCCTCGTGCGCTTCGAGCGCCACCTGGCCGCGGTACAGGTCGGGCACCAGCGCCCGGTAGCCGGCGGCGGCCAGCCTGTTCGCCACGCCGCGGATCTGGTCGTTCAGGCCCCACCACTCCTGGATCACGACGATGCCGGGCGCGCCCGCCGCGCCGGCGGGCTCGGCGAGGTAACCGTTGACGCTCTGGCCGTCGGGCCGCGGGAAGCTGATCGTCTGGCTCATGGAGTTCCTCCGGTGCGTGTCGATGGGTTCGCAGCAGGTCGTGCGGACGGCAATCGTATCCGCGATCGCCGGCCCTGGCTGGCGCCGTTTTCCGCGCGACGAGCGCATCACCGACAGGCAGCCCATGCCGCGACCCCGCCATGTGCCGGCGGCGGCCGGTCATGGACCACCGCATGCGCCGTCGTCTGGCGCCGACAACCGCTGCGCCAGGGCCAACACGTACCGCTCCTGCGCCGACGTCTCGACGGTGCCGCGCCGCGCCGCGCGCACCGCATTCAGCGCCTGCAGCGGCGTCATTCCGGACTCGACCAGCAGCCGCGCTGCCACCAGGCCGGTGCGCCCCAGGCCAGCGCGGCAGTGGATCAGCACCCGCTCGCCGGCCGCCAGGCGGCCGTGCAGTTCCGGGCCGGCGCTGCTCCACCGCGCTTCGAAGTCGTCGTCCGGAACGCCGCCATCCGGGATCGGCAGCCACAGCCAGCGGAAAGCGGCCGACACCTTGGCTCCGAAGCCCGGCACGCCGAGCAGGCCGAACTCGAAGTCCTCAATCAGGGTGACCACGGCCGACGCGCCCCAGCCGCGGACCACGTCCAGGTCGGCCTGCAGGTCGCGGTCCCAGACGCCGAACCTGGCGTACGGATCCTTCTTGCCCGGACACAGCGTCATGCCCAGCAGGCCGCTCCGTCCGGGCACGGACACGCTGTCGATCTGCAGCGGGTGCTTCTCGCTGGTCAGCCAGTGCGTCATGGTCGCTGGACCGGCGCGGCGCCGCATCCTCCCCGAAATGGTCCGACTCGCCGAAACCGAGCACCGATCCGTCCGCAGAACACTTGCCTGGCGGCCGTTCGCCGGCCGCGCAGCGCGATGAATCGGCGCTCCCCGCCGTCCTTCGCGCGCTGCCGCGCTTGCGCCGCGACTGCACCGCCATGCGCCTCGCGCACGCGTAGCCCGGGATTGCATTCTCCGGCGGAATCGAAGTCCCGTGGCACTGTCGCGACGTGGCTCAGGCACGCAAGGCAGTCGCGGAAGCGGTGGTCCGGAAATGGGGCAGCAGCCCGGCGATGCGGATCGAGGCGCTGCCGATGATCCGGTCGCGGGCGGAAGGCCGAACGGGTGCCGCGATGCGCGCACCGCGCCGGCG
>CAYLZU010000256.1:0-1713 GCA_964388005.1 uncultured Burkholderiaceae bacterium | reverse complement strand
TCCGGTCGCGGGCGGAAGGCCGAACGGGTGCCGCGATGCGCGCACCGCGCCGGCGGGCAGGCAGACGGGCAGTCGGCTGCGGCCTCGCGCGCTGCCTTCGGCTGCTGCCCGCGCCCGAAGCCGCGACCCGGATAGCATCCGTTCGAGAGCGGTGGCAACGGACGCCGCAAACCGTCGGACCAGCGGCGCCACGGCACTGCCCGTACATCGAACATGCACACCGACGACCGCACCGGATCGCTCTCGCCCGCACTGACGCCGCAGGGTCATCTGCGGCTGGTCGGCGACGCCGACTCGCCGCCGCTTGCCGACGATCTGGCGCAACGGCTCGCCGCCGCCTTCGAGCGCGGCGGCGGACACGGGCTGCTGCATCTGGGCGCGCGCGAGGTCGGCGCCGCGCTGCCGCCGGCCCTCGCCTGGTGGCGCGACTTCGGCGCCCGCTACGTCACGGCGCTGTGCGCCACGCCCGAGGACGCGGAACCGGCCGTCGCCGCCCCGGACGAAACCACGTTCGAGTCCCTCGTCGCCGATGCGCCGCCCATGCGCGGCGCCGAATACCTGTCGCCGGAGGTTCTCGCCGCGCTCTGGACGCAGATCGAAGCCGCGACGCGGGCTGAACTCGCCGCATCGAAGCGGCCGCTTCCTGATCTGCTGAAAAGCTGGCACCCGGCCTGGAACCTGGTCGGGCGCGTGAACTTCAACCTCGCCGAAAACCGAAAGGATCCGGAGTCGCCGTTCGCCTTCCTCGCCACCTACACCACGCGTCTGTCGGCGCACGGCAAGGCGCAGCACCAGCCGCTGTCGGCGGCGCTGGCCGAGTTCTCCGGCGCCCGCAGGAAGGCGCAGCTCCTGTCGCTGCTGCTGCCGGTGCAGCGGGCGGCGCAGCAGTGTGACTGGCTGCGCGAGATGGTCGAGGCCGGCGCGATCTATCACCCGCTGCGCTGGTCGCCGGGCGAAGCGCTGCGCCTGCTGCGCGACGCGCCCAAGCTCGAAGCCAGCGGCATCGTCTTGCGCCTGCCCGGCAGCTGGCCGGCGGGGCGCCCGGCGCGGCCGCGCGTGACCGCGGTCGTGGGCACGACGCAGCCCTCGATGCTCGGCCTGAACGCGCTGCTCGACTTCCGCATGGCGCTCACCCTGGACGGCGACGAGCTGACCCCGGCCGAGGTCTCGGCGCTGCTGAAGAATGCCGAGGGCCTGCAGCTGGTCCGCGGCCGCTGGGTCGAGGTCGACAGCAGGGCGCTGGGCCGGCTGATGGAGCGCTTCCGCTCGATCGAACAACTAGCGGCGGAAAGCGGGCTCGACTTCGCCGAAGCGATGCGGCTCGTCGCCGGCGCGAAACTGGATGACAGCGCCGAGGAGAACGACGCCGAGTGGTCCGCGGTCGTCGCCGGCGACTGGCTCGCGGAGACGCTGCGCGGCCTGCGCCAGCCCGAGGGGCTGGCGCGGGTCGATCCCGGCCCGGCGCTGAAAGCCAGCCTGCGGCCCTATCAGCAGGCCGGCGTGCGCTGGCTCTACCTGCTGGCGCGGCTCGGCCTCGGCGCCTGCCTGGCTGACGACATGGGGCTGGGCAAGACGATCCAGACGCTGGCCCTGCTGCTGGTGCTGAAGCAGGAGCGGGAGCGGACCGGCGGGCGGGACTCGCCGAGTCTGCTCGTCGCGCCGGCGTCGCTGCTCGCCAACTGGGCCGCCGAGGCCGAACGCTTCGCGCCCGAT
>CAYLZU010000255.1:0-5155 GCA_964388005.1 uncultured Burkholderiaceae bacterium | reverse complement strand
GTAGGCGACGATCGACGGCGTCGTGCGCGCGCCCTCGCTGTTCTCGATGACCTTGGGCGCGCCGCCCTCCAGGATCGCCACGCACGAGTTGGTCGTGCCCAGGTCGATGCCGATGATCTTGCTCATTCGTTTACCCCCAGTGGTCTGTCCGACGGCGCGTCCGGCGCCAGTTCTTCTTCAATGTGAGTCTGGCGGCGACCGACTTCAAGGCGCCGCCACGGTGACCAGCGCCGGCCGCAGCACCCGGTCGGCGATCTTCCATCCCTTCTGCAGCACGGCCACCACGTGGTTCGGCGCCGCGCCGCCCGCCTCCGCCGCAGGCACCATCGAGATCGCCTGGTGAAGATGCGGGTCGAACTTCTGCCCGACCGGGTTGATCTCGGCCAGCCGCCCCTTCTCGAACGCCGCCCGCAGTTGCCTCAGCGTCAGCTCGATGCCCTCGCGCATCGCCTCCGGCGTGGCGTTGGCCGCCTCCAGCGCCTTCTCCAGGCTGTCGGCCACCGGCACCAGCGCCTCGGCGAACGACTCGATGCCGTACTTGTGCGCCTTGGCGATGTCTTCCTGGGCCCGGCGGCGGGTGTTCTCCGCATCGGCCGCGGCGCGCAGGTAGAGCTCGTAGTTCTCGCTCGCCTTGGCCAGCGCCGCCTGCAGCTCGGCCTCGACGTCGACGACGGTCGCGGCTTCGAGCGCGGCCGGCTGGACGGTCGGCGGCAGTTCCCCCTGGACGGGGTCGGCGGGCTGCGCCGCTGCGGTGGCGGCGGTCGATTCGCTTGCGGTCATGGCTCCCCTTGAAAATCCCCTGCCGGTTCAAAGTCTTGTTTCGTCAATGGGGTTCGAAGCCGCGATTTCAACCCCCGCCGAGCGCCGGCGATGGCCGGCCGCGCCGTTTGCCCGCGGCGTACGTCCGCCTGCGCACGGGCGCCAGCCGGTTCAGGCGCAGCGCCGCCGTCGGCGTTAGGCTGCCCGGCCGCGACCAGCACGATCACGCCACCGATGAACCGCCGCGCTTTCCTGGCCGCCTTGCCTGCATTGCCCGCGCTGGTCCCGGCGGGAGCCGCAGCAGCCAACTTCGACGCCCCCGGACCGTATCGCGCCGAGGTGCTCGACCTGCACTGGACCGACGTTGCCCGCGGCCGCTCGCTGCCGCTGCGCCTGCGGCTGCCGCAGGCCGCCGGCCCGCGCCCCCTGATCCTGTTCTCGCACGGGCTGGGCGGCTCGGTCGAAGGCGGCCGCGACTGGGGCGAGCACTGGTCGAGCCACGGCTTCGTCGTCATCCACCTGCAGCACCCGGGCAGCGACGAGTCGGTGTGGGCCCAATCGGCGCGACCGGCGCCGGCGATGAAGGAGGCGGCCAGCCCGGCGCAACTGGCCGCCCGCGTTCGTGACGTCCGGTTCGTGCTCGATGAACTGGAGCGCAGGAGCCGCGCCGGCGAGCCGATCGCCGTGCGCGCCGACCTGGCGCGGATCGGCATGTCCGGCCATTCCTTCGGCGCCATCACCACGCAGGCGATCGCCGGCCAGCACTTTCCTCTGGCGCGGCAAGCCGGCCCGATCGCCGACGCCCGACCGCGCGCCTTCGTCGCCTTCTCGCCATCGGCCCGCGGCCGCGAGCAGCTTCCGCACTTTTCCGCCATCGCCCGGCCATTCTTCAGCGTCACCGGCACCGACGATGGCATCGTCGGCCCCGGCCTGGGGGTGCCGCCGGCACAGCGGCTGCTGCCCTACGAGGGCATGCCGGCCGGCGACAAATACCTGCTGAACCTCGCCGACGCCGACCACATGTTCTTCGGCGGCGGGCCGCAACGGCGCGGCGCCGAGGCCATCGACCGCCGCCGCGCCGAGGCGCAGCGGCGCATCGTCAAGGCGGCGACCACCGCCTTCTGGCGCGCCTACCTGCTCGACGATGCCGAAGCGCTGGCGTGGCTGCGTTCGCTCGATCCGGCACTCGGCGGCGAAGGCCGCTTCGCGCACAAGTAGGACGCCCGCCGGGACCGTTGCGGGAGGGCGGCGCGGGTACCGACCGGCCGTGCCGGCCCTCGTCGCGTCCGTCGTCGCAGCCCGTTGCTGCGCCTGTTCAGCGTGGAGCCCCGGCGAGCTTCGCCTCGACCGCGCCGCGAGCCGCCTCGGCCTCTCGCGCCGAGCGCGTCGCCCGCTCGACCGGCCAGCCCTGCAGATGGCTGGCGGCCAGATCGGCCAGCGCTTCGATGAACGCCGGCGTCTCGTTCAGGCACTCGATGTAGTGGAAGACCCTGCCGCCGGCGGCGAGGAACTCCTGCCGGGCTTCCATGTTGATCTCCTCCAGCGTCTCCAGGCAGTCGGCGACGAAGCCGGGGCAGATCACGTCGACCCGCGCCAACCCCTGCCGGCCGAGCGCGTGCAGCGTCGGCGCGGTGTAGGGCTGAAGCCATTCGGCCTTGCCGAAGCGCGACTGGAAGGTGACCACGTATTCGTCCCTGCCGAGCCCCAGCGCCTCGCCGAGCAGGCGGCCGGTCTTGCGGCACTCGCAGTGGTAGGGGTCGCCGAGATCGAGCGTGCGCCGCGGCACGCCGTGGAAGCTCATCACCAGCTTGCCGCCGCTCTCGCGCGGCGAGCCGTGTTTCGCCCAGTGCGCCGCGACCTTCTGCTTCAGCGCCTCGATGTAGCCGGCGTGGTCGTGGAAGTGCTTCACCGTGCGCAGCTCGGGCACGTTGCGGCTGCGCGCCACCACGGCGTTGACGGCGTCGAAGACCGTCGCCGTGGTGGTCGCCGAGTACTGCGGGTACAGCGGCAGCACGAGGATGCGCTCGACATTGGCGGCGCGCAGTTCGGCGAGCAGGCGCGGGATCGACGGCTCGCCGTAGCGCATCGCCAGCCGAACGTCGACGTCGAGACCACGGTCCCCGAGGTAGCCGCGCAGCAGCAGCGCCTGCTGCTCGGAGTGCAAGAGCAGCGGCGAACCCCTGTCGGTCCAGATGGAGGCGTACTTGGCGGCCGATTTTTTCGGCCGTACGTTCAGGATCACGCCGTACAGGATCGGCAGCCACACCGCGCGCGGGATCTCGACCACCCGCGGGTCGGACAGGAACTCCCGCAGGTACCGTCGCACCGCCTTCGGCTCCGGCGCCGCCGGCGTGCCGAGGTTGACCAGCAACACCGCGGTGCGGGACAGCGTGCCGTGGGTGAACGCGGGTTCGAGATCGAACGGCAAGCGCTACTCCCGCGACAGCGCCGATGAGAGCAGGCGGGCGGTGATGTCGACGATCGGGATCACGCGTTCGTAGGCCATGCGCGTCGGGCCGATGACGCCGAGCGTGCCGACCACCCTGCCGTCGACCTCGTACGGCGCCACCACCATGCTGGTTTCGTCCAGCGGCACCTTATTCGAGTCGCCGCCGATGTAGATCTGCACGCCCTGGGCGCGGCCGGAGATCTCCAGCAGCTGCATCAACCGCGTCTTGTGCTCGAACAGATCGAACAGCGCCCGCAGCCGGTCGAGGTTGGCGGCGAGATCGGTGACTTCGAGCAGGTTGCGCTCGCCAGCGACGACCACCGCCTCGTCGTCGGCCGCCGCCTGCTCGCCGGCGGCCACCGCCGCCTCCATCAGCGCCGCGATCTCGGCCCGCAGCGCCGCCAGGTCGCCGTGCAGCCGCCCGCGGGCCTGCTCGAAACTCAACCCGGCGAAGTGCCGGTTGAAGATGTTGGCCGCCTCGACCAGCTGCGCCGCGCTGTAGGACTGCTGCGTGACCAGGATCCGGTTCTGCACGTCGCCGTCGGGGGTGACGATGATCAGCAGCACGCGCTTGTCGGACAGGCGCAGGAACTCGATCTGCCGGAAGCTGCTGGCCCGCCGCGGCGTCAGCACCACGCCGGCGAAGTGGGTCAGGCTGCCGAGCAGCTGCGCCGCCGCCTGCAGCGCCCGGTGCGGGTCGCCGACCGGCAGCTGGCCGCGGATCAGTTCCGCCTGTTGGCGCTCGATCGGCTGCACCGTCAGCAGCGCATCGACGAACAGGCGGTAGCCGCGCGGCGTCGGCACCCGGCCGGCGGAGGTGTGCGGGCTGGTGATGAAGCCCATGTCCTCGAGGTCCGCCATCACGTTGCGGATCGTCGCCGGCGAGACCTCGAGTCCGGACATCTTCGCCAGCGCCCGCGAGCCGACCGGCTGGCCTTCGGCGATGTAGCGCTCGATCAGGGTCTTCAGCAGCAGGCGGGCGCGGTCGTCGAGCATGGGGCTATGTTACGGAAACTTCGGCGGCGGGCGGAAAGGAGCTTCGCCGCCCGGACCTGCTGCTACATTTTGCTCATGGCGCAGGCTTTCAAGAACGTCGCGATCTTCGGCAAGCCGCGGGTGGACGGCAGCCGTCACTCGCTGACCGCGGCGCTGCGCCAGATCGCCGGCATCGTCGAGGCGGCCGGACTGGCGCCGATGTTCGACGCCTCGACGGTCGAAGTCCTCGACCTGACACCCTTCACCGGCTACGCGCTGCAGGCGATCGGCCGCCAGGCCGACGTCGCCGTGGTGCTCGGCGGCGACGGCACCATGCTCGGCATCGCCCGCGAACTGTCGTCCTTCGGCGTGCCGCTGATCGGCATCAACCACGGCCGACTCGGCTTCATCACCGACATCGCGGTCGAGCAGATCCCCGACGTGCTGCCGCCGATGCTCGCCGGCCAGTTCGAGACCGACCGCCGCGCCATCCTGGAGGCGGAAGTGCGCCGCCGCGGCGAGGTCATCTACCGCGCCCGCGCCGTCAACGACGTGGTGATCTCGCGCGGCATCTCCGGCGGCATGGTCGAGTTCACGGTGCGGGTCGACGGCGTCACCATGTACAACCAGCGCGCCGACGGCGTGATCCTGGCCACGCCGACCGGCTCGACCGCCTACGCGCTGTCGGCCAACGGGCCGATTCTGCACCCGTCGCTCGGCGGGCTGGTGCTGGTGCCGGTGGCGCCGCAGACGTTGTCGCACCGGCCGATCGCGCTGCCCGACGACCGGGTGATCGAGTTCGAGCTGACCGACGTGCGCGAGGCGAGCGCGCATTTCGACATGCAGTCCTTCACCGAGCTTCACCCGGGCGACGTCGTTCGCGCCCGCCGCAGCGCCGACGTGGTGACGCTGCTGCACCCGATCGGCTACAACTACTTCGCCACGCTGCGCGGCAAGCTGCAGTGGAACGTG
>CAYLZU010000254.1:0-5162 GCA_964388005.1 uncultured Burkholderiaceae bacterium | reverse complement strand
GGCGGCAGTGCTGGTCGCCGCGGCGGTGCCGGAGACGCGCGCCCAGCCCGCTGGCGGCGCGGCGGAGCTCGCGCTCAGCGCACTGGCGCTGGTGGGCGTGCCGTATCGGCGCGGCGGCGACGATCCGTCGACCGGATTCGACTGCAGTGGGCTCGTGCGCTACGCGGCCGCCGTCGCTCTCGGCCTGCCGCTGCCACGGCGCGCCGAGGACATCGGGCGCGCGGGTGTCGAGGTGCCGCCGGCGAACCTCGGGCCGGGCGATCTCGTCTTCTTCAATACCCTGGGCAGGCCGTACTCCCACGTCGGTGTCTACCTCGGCGACGGCCGCTTCGTTCATGCCCCGGCGCAGCGCGGGCGGGTGCGCATCGATGACCTGGCACATCCGTACTGGCGGCAACGATTCAACGGCGGCCGCCGGCTGGGGCCCGAGGCAGACGGTCCGATCCTTGCCGCGGTCGAGCGTGACCCCGTCGCACCGCGGTCGAAGGGCGGCGAGGATGACCTGTGGGGCCGAATCACGCCGTGATTTGCGGCGGATGGCGCGCCAGCGGACGGGGATTTGATCAGGATCAAACGAGAATCGTTTGCAAATAGGATTTGTTGCCAATATCATCCCCTCCGTTCCCGCCGCGACGATGAATGTCGACGCGGCGGCACGAAGTCCAGCAAAACACGGAGGCAGTCATGGTGAGTGGCAAGTCAGTGCGACGTATGGGTTCGGGGATTCGGAAGCTGGTCTGGTCGGGCCTCGTCCTTGCAGCGGCAGCAAGCATCGTCTTTCCCGGCCAGGGCCAGGCCCAGCAGGGGGTCCTGAACCTGTACTCGGCGCGCCACTACCAGACCGACGAGGCGCTGTACGGCGACTTCACGAAGCAGACCGGGATCAGGATCAACCGGATCGAGCTCGGCGACGAGCCGCTGCTTCAGCGCGTGAAGAGCGAAGGCGCCAACAGCCCGGCCGACGTGATCCTGCTGGTCGACGCGGCTCGCCTGTGGCGGGCGCAGATCGACGGCCTGTTCCAGCCGGTGGACTCCAGGGTGCTGAACGAGCGCATCCCCGCGAACCTGCGCGCCAATGACGGCAGCTGGTTCGGGTTCTCCACCCGCGCCCGGGTCATCGTCTACGACAAGGCCAAGGTCAAGCCGCAGGAGGTCGACACCTACGAGAAGCTCGCCGACCCGGTGAACAAGGGCCGCGTGTGCACGCGCTCCGGTTCGCACCCCTACATGCTGTCGCTGCTCGGTGCGATGGTCGAGCGCAGCGGCGAGGCGGCAGCCGAAGCTTGGGCCCGCGGCATGGTAGCCAACATGGCGCGGCCGCCGCGCGGCGGCGATACCGACCAGATCAAGGCGGTCGCCAGCGGCGAGTGCGGCGTGGCGCTGACCAACAGCTACTACTTCGTGCGCCTGATGCGCTCGTCGGATCCCAAGGACAAGGAGGTGGTGGCGAGGGTCGGTTTCCTGTGGCCCAACCAGGCGACCTCGGGCACGCACGTCAACGTCTCCGGCGGCGGCGTCGCGCGCCATGCGCCGAACCGCGACAACGCGATCCGCTTCGTCGAGTACCTGTCGAGCCCGCAGGCGCAGGCCTACTTCGCCAACGGCAACAACGAGTGGCCGGTGGTCAAGGGCGTGGCGATCACCAACGAGGAACTGGCGTCACTCGGTTCGTTCAAGGCCGAGACGGTTCCGATCTCGTCGATCGGCAAGGGTCAGATCGCGGCGCAGCGCATCCTCGACCGGGTCGGCTATCGCTGACCGGCACTTCTTGCGGCGGCGCCGTCGAGCCCCGGCGCCGTCTCCCTCGCCAGCCAGCAGAAGAAGGGGCATGCCGCGTGCGGCTGCTCGCGGCTCGGCGACCGGGCGCTGTCTCCGCTCGATCTGGAGCGCGGATTCGGGCTCGTCGGCGGCGACAACTTCCATGGCCGGACGTCGCTCGACAAGCCGTTTTCGCTGCGGCCGCTGTTCAGGTTTGCCCGCTGTCGGGGCCTGATCCGGGGCCGGTATCACTGCCGATCCGGCGCTCATCCGGGCGACGGGGTGACGGCGGCGCCCGGGCGCAACGCCGCCATCGAGATCCTGCGCGATCTCCGCTGACGGGTCGACAGGGCAACCGGCCGCGCGGGCGGCAAGGCTGCGCGGACAGGCGCGACTGCCGCGGCCGCGACCATCCATACAATGCGCGGCTGCGCATCCGGCCGAGCGGCTCATTCGCGATGTTGGATTTCTCCGCCGAGGCCGGTTTCGTCGGCCTGTTCATCGCCAGCTTCATCTCCGCGACCATCCTGCCGGGTGGCTCGGAGGTCGTTCTGATCGCGGTCATCCACCGCCATCCGGAGTTGCTGCTGCAGGCCGTGGCCGTAGCCACGGTGGGCAACACCCTCGGCGGCATGACCTCGTACCTGCTGGGGCGGATGATTCCCAATCGAGCCGACAGCCGGGCGATCATCTGGCTGCATCGCTACGGCTACTGGGCGCTGCTGTTCTCCTGGGTGCCGCTGTTCGGCGATGCGCTGTGCGTCGGCGCCGGCTGGCTGCGCTTCAATCCGTACGCGTCGCTGCTGCTGTTCGCCGGCGGCAAGCTGTTCCGCTACCTGCTCGTCGCCGGCGGCTGGGCCTGGATCGAGGCCGTCTTGCTGCCGATCGTTTCCGGCTAGAGGGTCGCCTCGACGGTCGGACCGCGGCGTCGGCCGCGAACAGTGCGCTTCGTATAATCCGCGCCAAACCAGCGGAGACACCTGCACCATGAAGATCCTCGTGACCGTCAAGCGCGTCGTCGACTACAACGTCAAGGTCCGCGTGAAGTCCGACGGCAGCGGCGTCGACATCGCCAATGTCAAGATGTCGATGAATCCCTTCGACGAGATCGCGGTCGAGGAAGCGGTGCGGCTGAAGGAGGCCGGCAAGGCGACCGAGATCGTTGCCGTGTCCTGCGGCGTCGCCCAGTGCCAGGAAACGCTGCGCACGGCGATGGCCATCGGCGCCGACCGCGCCATCCTGGTCGAGTCGGACATGGAGCTGCAGCCGCTGGCGGTGGCGAAGATCCTGAAGGCGCTCGTCGATCGCGAGAAGCCGCAGCTGGTGCTGATGGGCAAGCAGGCGATCGACGACGACGCCAACCAGACGGCGCAGATGGTCGCCGCGCTGACGGGCATGCCGCAGGCGACCTTCGCCTCGAAGATGGCGATCGACGGCGGCAGCGCCCAGGTCGTCCGCGAAGTCGACGGCGGCCTGGAGACGGTCTCGGTGAAGCTGCCGGCGGTGGTTTCGGTCGACCTGCGGATGAACGAGCCGCGCTACGTGACCCTGCCGAACATCATGAAGGCGAAGAAGAAGCCGCTGGAGACGATCAAGCCGGCCGATCTGGGCGTCGATGCCTCGCCGCGCGTCAAGACCCTCAAGGTGTCCGATCCGCCGACGCGGCAGGCGGGGATCAAGGTGCCCGACGTCGCCACTTTGGTCGCCAAGTTGAAGAACGACGCCAAGGTCATCTAGAACGCCCCCGCGGGAGAACCTCTCCGCCCCGCGTGGGGCGCAACCGATCTCCGGAGCCACCGTATGCCCGCCCTGGTCATTGCCGAGCACGATAACCGCCACCTGAAGGCATCGACGCTGAACACCGTCACCGCGGCCGCGAAGGCGGGCGGCGAAGTGCACGTCCTGGTCGCCGGCAGCGACTGCAAGGCCGTCGCCGAGCAGGCGGCCGCGATCGGCGGTGTGGCCAAGGTGCTGCACGCCGACGCGCCGCAACTCGCCGACGAGCTCGCCGAGAACGTCGCCGCTCAGGCGCTGGCGATCGCCAGGAACTATACGCACGTCTTCGCGCCGGCCACCGCCTTCGGCAAGAACGTGCTGCCCCGGCTGGCGGCGCTGCTCGACTGCGCGCAGGTCTCCGACATCATCGGCGTCGAGTCGCCCGACACCTTCACGCGGCCGATCTACGCCGGCAACGCGATCGCCACCGTGCAGGCGACCGATCCGATCAAGGTCGTCAGCGCCCGACCGACCAACTTCGAGGCCGCCGGCGAAGGCGGCAGCGCGCCGATCGAATCGCTGGCGCCGGTGGCCGACTCGGGCTTGTCGAAGTTCGTCGGCCGGGAGATCGCCAAGAGCGACAGGCCCGAACTGCAGGGCGCGAAGGTCGTCGTCTCCGGCGGCCGCGGCATGGGCTCGGCCGAGAACTTCAGGCTGCTGGAGCCTCTGGCCGACCGGCTCAACGCCGCCCTCGGCGCCTCTCGCGCGGCGGTCGACGCCGGCTTCGCGCCCAACGACTGGCAGGTCGGTCAGACCGGCAAGGTGGTGGCGCCGCAGCTGTACATCGCCGTCGGCATTTCCGGCGCGATTCAGCACCTGGCCGGGATGAAGGACAGCAAGGTGATCGTCGCCATCAACAAGGACCCCGAGGCGCCGATCTTCTCGGTCGCCGACTATGGCCTCGTGGCCGATCTGTTCGAGGCTGTCCCGCAGCTGGTCAAGGAACTGGGCTGACCTCCAGGGCGCGCCGCGCCCCGTCGCCGAGGCCTCGCCCTCCCGCAAGTGCGTCAGGAGTGCCGGGGCCGGCCTTGATCTGAGGCGGGCGTCGCTGCCGCTCGGGGCGCACACTTGGCCCGCACTGGCAGACCATGGAGCGATCGGCGCATAGACGACGCCTATTGCCCGCATTGCGACAACTCATTGGAGTCGATGCCGGCCTGCGCTTAACGTCCCGTCTGCTTGGTTGCGTCGTCTCGAGCGGCGCACCGGGTTGTTCACCGTCCGATTCGAATCAGGAGATATCCGTATGGCACAGCTGAAAGGCTCGAAAACCGAACACAACCTGAAGGAAGCGTTTGCCGGCGAATCGCAGGCCAACCGCCGCTACCTGTACTTCGCCTCCAAGGCCGACGTCGAGGGCTACAACGACGTCGCCGCCGTGTTCCGCTCGACGGCCGAAGGCGAGACGGGTCACGCGCACGGGCACCTGGAGTACCTGGAGCAGGTGGGCGATCCCGCCACCGGCCTGCCGATCGGCCCGACGCGCTCCAACCTCAAGGCCGCGATCGCCGGCGAGACGCACGAGTACACCGACATGTACCCGGGCATGGCGAAGACCGCGCGCGACGAAGGTTTCGACGAGATCGCCGACTGGTTCGAGACGCTGGCCAAGGCCGAGCGCTCGCACG
>CAYLZU010000253.1:2651-5166 GCA_964388005.1 uncultured Burkholderiaceae bacterium | reverse complement strand
GCTGGCCTTCGGCTTCGCCTTCGTCGGCATCCAGGCCTACGAGTACATGCACGCCTACCGGGACCTGAACCTGCGGCTCGATTCCGGCATCTTCGGCTCGACCTTCTTCATGCTGACCGGCTTCCACGGCTTCCACGTGCTGGTCGGCGCCATCATGCTCACGGTCGTGCTGCTGCGGGTGCTGAAGGGCCACTTCAAGCCCGAGCACCACTTCGCCTTCGAGGCGGCGGCCTGGTACTGGCACTTCGTCGACGTGGTCTGGATCGGCCTGTACATCATCGTGTACTGGCTGTAGAGAAGGCCGGACAGCTGCGGAAGCGACTGCGGCGCCCCGAGGGGCGCCGCAGTCGTCTTCTGGCGTCAGCGCCCGGATTCGCCGCGAACCCCTGCGGCCACGGGCAGGCAATCAGGGGCGGACGGATACCGCGACCAGGCGGCCCTGCCCCGGCGCCAGTCCCTCTTCGGTCACGTAGAGCACGCCTGCCTTGTCGTCGAGGGCCATCGACGTGGGTGTGGCGAGGCAGTCGGTGATCAGCTCCGGTGCGGCCCCCGGCGATGGATAGCGCAGCACGAGGCCGGGACCGCCGAAGAACGGGCCCTGGATCGAGTCGTACTGAAGGACCAGAAACTCGGTCCCGGGACGCGAATTGACCGGCAGGACGTCGATGGCCGTCTTCAGCCCGCCGATGAACGGCTCGTGCACGCCGGTGACTGAGTTGACCGACTCGACGACCGAAGATCCCGGCGGGAACGGGGCGCCGCGGAAGAGGTTCACCAACAGCTGCCCCTTCGAATAGGCGATGCCGGTGGGCACCGCCTCCACCGACGGCGGGCCGAACGGATACGGATTCGCAATGTTGGGGAACTCGGCCAGGACCGAGAACGCGCCGGTCGGCAGGTCCACCTTGAACACGAGGTTGCGCCCGCCATCGGTGACATAGGCGTGGTCCGCGGCGACGACGAGGTCATAGGGGTTCGAGCCGCGCACGATGCCCGGAATCGGAAAGGGCCTGGGCACGTAGTCGGGGAAGTTGGCGACCAGGTCGATGGCGACCGTGTCGCCGCCGCCGTTGGACAGGGTCACCCGCTGGCCGACGGCGAGCGTGTGGTGATCGGCGAGCGACATCGCGAACCCGCCCGTGGTCTTCTCGACGTTGGCGCTGAAGTGAATGGCAAGGATCGAACTGAAGATCGGCGACGAGGGCGGCAGGTTGGGCACGGCCGTTCCTTGTACCGGCCCCGGCTTGATCGTGTCGCCGATGCCGATCGCCACGTACAGCGTGCGCCCGCGCATGACGACTCCGGCCGGCCCGCTGATGCCGCCGACATCGTTGGTCGCCGACGGCAGCCCGGAAAGCAGCAGTCGTTGCTCACCGGTCGGACTGACGATGGAGATGCGCCCGACATTCGTGCCGTCGCCGCTTTCGGTGACGACCAGGTTGCCGAGCGGAGTCCGGGTGACCCCGAGGGGCGCGTCGAGGCCGGACACGACTTCGGTCACCCGGGAGCACGAGCTCTGCGCCTGGGCGATGCCGGCACTGCCGAGCAGCGAGGTGCCGGCGACCACGGGGACGACCGACAGCCTGGCGATCGAAATCCACTTCATGGCGAGACTCCTTCGAGAGTGGTCGAGGCGGCAGCACGCCGTCTCTGCGCAAAGGACGCAAGCAGACGGCGGAACCGGACATCAACCGGAAACGCGGCGCCGGGCGTCCCGGCATTACGGGAGTGCAGGCTGTGGAGGCGGCCGGGACGCCTGCTGCGACGGATCGCGGCAGGCGACGCAGACCCGCGGCCGCGCGCTTGGACGACCTATTCGCCGTCCGGGAAGGCGATCGTCCTTGGGGCGTGGCCCACAACTCAGGTCCGGTGCACCTTCAGCCGCTTGCCGCCGTCGTCGACCTCCTCGAGCACGACGTCGAAGCCCCACAGCTCCTTGACGTGCGCCAGTACGGCGCTGACGCTGCCGGCGTCGAGCAGCCGTCCGGCGAGCACGCGGTGGTGCAGCAGCAGGGCGCGGTCGGAGTCGTCGTTGGCGCGGGCCACGGTGATCTGCGGCGTATGCAGCTCCGGCCGGTACTGGGCGGCGAGCGCCTGCCGCAGCACGCGGTAGCCGTGCTCGTTGTGGATGGCAGTGACGTCATACTTGCTGCGGTCGTCGGCGCTGTCGCGCAGCATGAACAGCCGCAGGTCGCGCATCACCTTCGGCGACAGGTACTGCTCGATCAGGCTCTCGTCCTTGAAGTTAGCCATCGCGAACTGGATCGACTCGACCCACGGCTGGCCGGCAAGCTGCGGAAACCACTCGCGGTCCTCGTCGGTCGGCTGCTCGCAGATGCGGCGGATGTCGCGGTAGATCGAGAACCCGAGCGCGTAGGGGTTGATGCCGCGGTAGTACTTGGAGTCGAACGGCGGCTGCGCCACGACGTCGCTGTGGTTGGCCAGCCACTCGAGCATGAAGCCGTCGTCGACCTCGCCGTGGTCGTACAGCTCGTGCAGCAGCGTGTAGTGCCAG
>CAYLZU010000253.1:0-2641 GCA_964388005.1 uncultured Burkholderiaceae bacterium | reverse complement strand
GGTCAGCCGCTGCGGGTAGAAGTACTGCGCCACCTTGCGCACGATGCGCACCAGCTCGCGCTGCCACGGCGCCAGCTTCGGCGCGTGCTTCTCGATGAAGTACAGCAGGTTCTCCTGCGGTTCGAAGCCGTTGCCGCCGTTGGCGGCCGCCTTGGCGCCGTCGTACAGGTAGGCGTAGTCGGCGTTGTAGTGGCGCTCGGCGAAGCGAAGCCGCTCGGCCAGCCGCTCGCGCTCGCGCCTGGCCGACAGCCGTCCCGGCTTGCGGTAGCGGTCGACGCCGTAAGGAGCGACGGCATGGCAGCAGTCGAGCACGGTCTCGACCTCGCGCCAGCCGTACTGCTGCTCGCACTGCAGAACGAAGTCGCGGGCGAACTTCAGGTAATCGAGGATCGAGTCGGCCTGGGTGAACTGCTGAAAGAGATAGTTGTTCCTGAAGAACGCGTTGTGGCCGTAGGCGGCGTGCGCCATCACCAGCACCTGCAGCGCCAGCGAGTTGGTCTCCATCAGGTAGACCAGCGCCGGGTTGGTGTTGATGACGATCTCGTAGGCCAGCCCCGACTGGCCCTTGCGGTAGCCGCGCTCCTGGCCCACCAGCTGCTTGCCGAAGCCCCAGTGCGGGTAGTGCACCGGCATGCCGACCGTCGAGGTGAGGTCGATCATCTGCTCGGCGGTGATCAGCTCGTACTGGATCGGATACGTGGACAGCGAGAAATCGGCGGCGTGCCGGGCCAGCGCCTTGTCGAAGCGCTCCAGCATCGGCAGGGTCCATTCGGAGCCGGTGGCGATCGGCGCCGCTACGCGTTGCCGTCCCGGCATCGGCACCGTCGGCCGCGTCAGCAGCTTCGGCCACGGCCGCTCGGGCGCGCCGGCGCCGTGGCGCGGATCCTTCCCGGTCATGTGGTTGCCTCGCGGCGGGCGAACAGTTCGCGGAACACCGGCCAGATGTCGCCGCGGCCGTGCACCTGGCGGCGCGCGAACGCCGGGCTGACGATCGACTCGTACGCCTGCCACAGGTCCGAGGGCCGGTTGAACAGGCCGTGGGCATTGGGGATGTCGACGTAGGCGAAGTAGCGCGCCAGCGGCAGCAGCACATCGTGGGCGAAGGCGGCGCTGCGTGCCCCGTCGTCCGAGCCGCAGTCGCCGTCGGAGGCCTGGGCGAGGTAGATGTTCCAGTCGGCGCCCAGATACCGTGCCTCGATCACCTTGTGCGCCAGTTCCAGCGCCGGCAGCACCAGCGTGCCACCCGAGAGCCGGTCGTGGAAGAAGGTCTCCTCGTCGACTTCCTCGGCGGTTTCGGTGTGGCGGATGAAGACGATGTCGACCTGGCCGTACTTGCGTTCGAGGAACAGATACAGCAGCGTGAAGAAGCGCTTGGCGAGGTCCTTCTTGCGCTCGTCCATGCTGCCGGAGACGTCCATCAGGCACAGCATCACCGCCCGCGTCGCGGGCGAGGGCATCGGCGCGCGGGCGCGGTAGCGGCGGTCGACGTCCTCGATGAACGGAAGCCCGGCGCGGCGCTTGCGCAGCCGCTCGATCTCGCGCTCGATCTCGGCCCGCGCCAGCGGGTCGGCGGCGTCGAGCCGGCGCTCGAGTTCCTCGATCTGCTCGGCCAGCGCGCCGCGCAGCGCGATGCGGCGGGCGATCGACATCCGCACCGTCATCGGCGCCGACAGGTTGCCGGGAACGCCGTCGCGGCTGTAGCCGGCGCGGCGGGTGCGTTCCATCGTCACCTCGCCGAAGCGGGTGCGCTCGAGGTTCGGCAGTTCGAGGTCGTCGAAGAACAGCGCCAGGAACTCGTCGCGCGACAGCACGAAGGCGAACGAATCGCGACCCTCTCCCTCGCCCGGTTCGTCGCCCTCGGGGCCGCCGCGGCCACGGCCGCCGGGCGGCCGCGCGATCTCGTCGCCCGGCACGTACTCGCGATTGCCGGGGAGCACGAAGTCGCGATCGCCGGTGGAATCGTCGTGGTGCAGGAACGGTTCCTTCAGGCCGCGGCCGGGGATGGTGATCCTGCCGCCGCGGCCGACGTCGGTGATCGAGCGGCGCGAGAACTCCTCGTCGGCGGCGCGCTTGATCTCGTCCTTGAAGCGGCGCACGAAGCGCTCGCGGTTGACCGCGCCGCGGCCCTGCGGGTCGGCCCGGCGATCGACGATCCGCATCGTGCGGGCGGGAGCGATCAGGTCCGACATCGATCCGCTCCGGGATGCTGTCCGCTCAGGACTGCGCCGACTTCTTGAAGTGCAGGTACCAGTCGACCAGCCGCCGCACCTGCTTCTCGGTGTAGCCGCGGGCGACCATGCGGTTGACGAACGACTTGTGCCGCTCGTCCAGCTCCTGCGAGCCCTTGGCCTCGAACGAGATCACCGGCAGGATGTCCTCGGTCTTGCTGAACATCCGCTTCTCGATCACCGAGCGCAGCTTCTCGTAGCTGGTCCAGTGCGGGTTCTTGCCGTGGGCCCGCGCCCGCAGCACGAAGTTGACCACCTCGTTGCGGAAGTCCTTCGGGTTGCTGATGCCGGCCGGCTTCTCGATCTTCTCCAGTTCGGCGTTCAGCGCCTCGCGCGAGTACTGCATGCCGGTGTCCGGGTCGCGCCAGTCCTCGTCGAGCAGCCACTTGTCGGCGTAGGTGACGTAGCGGTCG
>CAYLZU010000252.1:0-5213 GCA_964388005.1 uncultured Burkholderiaceae bacterium | reverse complement strand
GCCGACGATCACGCTCATCGCGTAATCGAGATAGGAGCGCCGCATCTCCTCTTCGAGCGAGACCGGCAGGGTTTCCTTGGCGAATGGATCCATCTGGGCGGCGACGCCGCGATCGGCACACGCGCGGGCGGCCGGTGTGCAACGGGCAACCCGCTGGGCGAATGCCCGTTCGCGGACAAGCGGCGGAGTTTATCAGCGGGCCATCATCGTCCCTGGCCGCGCATGGCACACTTGCCGCCGGATCCGGCCCGTCGCCGCAGGGGTGAAGTGGACAGTCCGCCGCAGAATGTCGATGCACTGATCACGCCGCGCTGGATCGCGCCGGTCAGGCCCGAGGGCGCGGTGCTCGAAGGACACGCCATCGCCATCGCCAACGGCGAGATCCGGGCAGTCCTGCCCGCGGCCGACGCGGCCCGCCGCTTCACCGCCGCCGAGGTCGTCGCCCTTCCCGGCCATCTCGTGATTCCGGGGCTCGTCAACGCCCACACGCATGCGTCGATGGCCCTGCTGCGCGGCGTCGGCGACGACATGCCGCTCGGGCGCTGGCTCGCCGAGCGGATCTGGCCGCTGGAGCAGGCCCTGGTCAGCGACGCTTTCGTCCGCGACGGAGCGCGTCTGGCCGCGGTGGAGATGCTGCGCGCCGGCGTCACGACCTGCTCGGACATGTACTTCTATCCCGACGTCGCGGCGCGCGCGCTGGCCTCGGTCGGGATGCGCGCGGTGGTCGGCATCATCGCCATCGAGTTTCCGACCGCTTATGCCAGCGACGCCGAGGATTACCTGCGCAAGGGCCTGCACGCGCGCGACGAACTGCGCGACGAACCCCTGATCGGCTTCACTCTCGCGCCGCACGCGCCGTACACGGTCAGCGACGCCACGCTCCGGCGCATCGCCGTGCTGGCCGAGGAACTCGACCTGCCGGTGCACATGCACCTTCACGAGACGGCGCAGGAGATCGACGAGTCGATCGCCGCCCACGGCTTGCGGCCGATGGAACGGCTGGAGCGGCTGGGACTGCTGTCGGAGCGGCTCATCGCCGTGCACGCGGTTCACCTCACGAGCGCCGAGATCCGCCGGCTGGGACAACTCGGCGCCAGCGTCGTCCATTGCCCGGTGTCGAACCTGAAGCTCGCCAGCGGCATCGCCAACGTGCCGGCGATGCTGGCGGCGGGAGTCAACGTCGCCTTCGGCACCGATGGCGCGGCGAGCAACAACCGCCTCGACATGCTCGACGAGGCGCGCCTGGCGGCGCTGCTGGCCAAGGCGGTGGCCGGCGACGCGTCGGTCCTGCCCGCCTTGGGTGCCCTGGAGTGCGCGACGCTCGGCGGCGCCCGGGCACTGGGACTCGACCGCTCGATCGGTTCGATCGAGCCCGGCAAGCAGGCAGACCTCGCCGCGATCGAACTGGACAGCCCGGAGGTGACGCCGCTGTTCGATCCCGTGTCGCATCTGCTGTACGCCAGCGGACGCGAACATGTGACCGATGTCTGGGTCGCCGGCCGTCGTGTTGTGCATACGAGACAGCTGCGGACCAGCGACGGAGACGCGCTCGATCGCTCGGTCGTGTCGTCATCGGTCGCGTGGCAGAATAAGTGCCGGCAGTTGTTGAAGAAATAGGCGGTGGCGTTCCTGCTCCGCCGATCGGTTCCGGCGCAAGGCAATCGGCCGCAGTGCTGTCGTCAACATCGCAGTGGCTGCGCACCCGAGACGCACCGCCGTTTTCAGTGAGGAGAACTATGAAGAAATCCGCGAAACTGAGCATGTTGCTCGCGGTGGTGATCGCAGCCGCTTCCGGCACTGCGATTGCCCAGTCGAAGGACATTCCGGGTGCGAAGAACGCCCCCGCGTATGTTCTCGACGCCCGCGGCAACGTCGTCGTCGACCCGTTCGGCCTGTGCTGGCGCACCCCTTGGTGGACGCCGCAGCTTGCCGGCATCGATGGCCCGAAGGGCGCCGGCTGCGCCTGCGACAAGGCGGTCCTGCCGAAGGAAGTCTGCGAGCCGCCTCCGCCGCCTCCGCCGCCGGCCAAGCCGCCTGCACCGCCGCCGCCGCCGCCGCCGCCGAAGCCGAAGCCCCCGGCACCGCCGACGGTCGAAAAGGTGACCTTTGCGGCCGACGCGCTGTTCGACTTCGACAAGTACGTCATCCGGCCCGACGCTCGGGCCAAGCTTGACGATCTGGTGTCGAAGCTGGCCGGCGTGAACCTCGAAGTGATCGTTGCGGTCGGCCACACCGACAACATCGGCACTCACGAGTACAACATGGCCCTGTCGCAGCGGCGCGCGAACGCCGTCAAGCAGTACCTGGTGAGCAAGGGCATCGAGGCCAACCGCATCTACACGGAAGGCAAGGGCAAGACGCAGCCGGTCGCGGACAACCGCACGGCCGAGGGTCGCCAGAAGAACCGTCGTGTGGAGATCGAGGTCATCGGCACCCGCGCCGCGAAGCGCTGAGGCCGACGGCACGAACAAAAAACCCCGCCTCGGCGGGGTTTTTTGTTGCCCATGCGCCGGTGATCACCACCGGCGCGGGCGACCGGGATCGTTCAAGGAATACCGAGAGCCGAGCGGATCGCCGCCGCCGCGGTTGCGTTGAACCGGTACTGGTAATCGCTGATCCGCGCCCCGGCGCGATAGAGCTTCCCGGGACGTACCCCCGCCGGGCCCTTGCGCGGCTCGATGAATGCGATCTGTGCCGCCTCGCGCTCGACGTCGGCCACGCCGGTATCGGCCGGATCGACGTTGGCGCTGAACGACACCACGATCGCCTTCGTTCCGCCCACGCTTCTCTCTTCCCAGGTTCCCTCGGCCAGCACCTCGTCGGTCGCCCGGGCGCAGAACATCGTGCCGGGCTTGGCGGCGTACAACTGCACCCTGCCCTTCGATGCCGCGGGGTCGCGGAACATCATCGCGTATGGGCGCGCGCCGTCGCGGTCCTCGTAGGACAGGCAGAACGGCGTTTCCCTGGAGAAGTTCGCAACCATCTGCCGCGTGCTGTCGGCGCCGGTAAAGGATTCCTTACGCGGCAGCATCAGCGCGTCGTCCTGGAAACGCACCGTCGACAGATACGCCACCGACCCGGCCGGGAACTTCGCCTCGCCGGCACGCTCGGCCTCCGGTTTGGTGTAGTTGTCCGGTGTCCGCAGGAAGTTCTTGATCGGCAGCCCGGTCACGTCGTAGGCGTTGAGCGCCACCTGCAGCCGCAGCGGGCTCGCCGACGCATAGACCACCTGCATCGTGCCGTCGGCCGCCGGGACGGCAAAGCTCGGCTGCCCGATCGGGACCCGCTCGCCGTCGCGGACGAACGCCCGCACGTCGATGTTGCCGTTGAACGAGCCGACAGTGCTGTCACTCGTCTTCTCCGCCAGCGGATACCGCTCGCCGTTCGGCGCGCCGCTGATGCGCAGGTTCGCGACGCGCATCCCGGAAAAGTAGAACAGTCCTTCACCCTTCAGGGCGTCGATCGCGGCCATCGGCAGCTGCTTCGCATCGGCAACGGGACGGACATCGACCGCCGGCCGTGGCGTGAACACCGCCGGCGGCGACTGTGCCGCCGCCAGCGGCGAGGCGAGGGCAAGCAGCGTGGTCAGGGGAACGGCTCGAATCATCTGCGGCAACCTGGGTAGACCCTGTCGGAAAGGAGCGAACTGTAGCGGAACCGGCGCGGCGAATGTCGGCGCCGCACGCCGCGGGATAACATCACTTCATGGACACGATCGATCGCGCCGCGCCGGCCAACGCCGACCCGGCGGAACTGCGGAAGTTCGGCGCACTGGCCCACCGCTGGTGGGATCCGCAGGGCGACATGCGGCCGCTGCACGAACTGAACCCGCTGCGGCTCGACTGGATCGACCGGCTGGCCTGTCTTGCCGGCAAGCGCGTGGTCGACGTCGGCTGCGGCGGCGGAATCCTCGCCGAAGCGATGGCAGGCCGCGGCGCGAGAGTCACCGGCATCGACCTGTCGGCGAAGCCGCTGCGGGTGGCGCAGCTGCATGCGCTCGAGTCCGGTATCGCCGTCGACTACCGCGAGGCGAGCGCCGAAGCCCTGGCCGGCGAATCGCCGGGGTCATTCGACGTCGTCACCTGCATGGAGATGCTCGAGCACGTGCCCGATCCGGCGAGCAGCGTGCAGGCATGCGGCGCCCTGGCGAAGCCCGGCGGCTGGGTGTTCTTCTCGACCATCAACCGCAACCCCAAGTCGTTTCTGCTGGCGATCGTCGGCGCCGAATACGTCCTCGGGCTGCTGCCGCGCGGCACTCACGAGTACGCGAGGCTGATCCGCCCGAGCGAGCTGGCGGCGATGGCCCGGGCGGCCGGGCTGGAAGTCGTCGAGATCCTCGGACTGTCCTACAACCCGCTGACCCGCAAGTTCGCGCTCGGCCGGGACACCGACGTCAACTACCTCGTCGCCTGCCGCAAGCCGGAATGATGGCCGAGCGCATCGACCTGGTGCTGTTCGACCTCGACGGCACGCTTGCCGACACCGCGCCCGACCTGGCCGCCGCCGCCAACCGGCAGCGGGCGGATCGCGGGCTGGACGCGCTGCCGATCGAGCAGTTGCGGCCGATGGCCAGCCACGGCGCGAGAGGATTGATCGGCCGGGCCCTTGGCCTGGCCCCCGGCGACGACGGCTACGAGCTGGCGCGGTTGCAGTTCCTCGCCTACTACGAGGACGCGCTGTGCGTGCACACGCGGCTGTTCGCCGGCATGACCGAAACCCTCGATCGTCTCGAAGCCGACGGCCGTCGCTGGGGCGTGGTCACCAACAAGGCGACCCGCTTCACGGCGCCGCTGATGCAGCGGCTCGGCCTGCATCGGCGCGCCGCCTGTGTCGTCAGCGGCGACACGACTCCGCACAGCAAGCCGCATCCGGCGCCCCTGCTGCATGCACTGCAAGCCTGCGACACGGTCGCGCCGCGCTGCGTTTACGTCGGCGACGACCGCCGCGACATCGAGGCCGGCCGCGCCGCCGGCATGCGCACGGTGGTCGCCACCTACGGCTACCTGGGCGAGTCGCCGCGCACCGAGGACTGGGGCGCCGACCATGCGATCGACACGCCGCCGGCACTGATCGACTGGCTGCTGCGGACTTGAATCCGACCGCTCGGTCGCCATCTAAGGCCTACAATCTAGACCACTGGGGGCGACCTGGTTTCGACACGGGTAGCGAATCAGTGCGGGGCATGCCGAGGACCAGTGACCTCGTAAATCCAT
>CAYLZU010000251.1:0-5214 GCA_964388005.1 uncultured Burkholderiaceae bacterium | reverse complement strand
CGGCAACATCGTTCCCGACTTCCCGCTGATCAACAAGTCGTTCAACCTCAGCTACTCGGGGCAGGACTGCTGATGCCCTCGATCGGCCTGCGCATCCTCCGAACCGGCATCGTCACCGAGCCGGCGCCGCGGCCCAACGACGCCTGGCGCGCCGACGGCGAACGCATCCAGGACGAGATCCTGCGGCTGCTCGGCCGCGCGCTGGCCATCCGCCAGGTCGACGCCGGCTCGTGCAACGGCTGCGAGCTGGAGATCCACGCGCTGAACAACCCCTATTACAACCTCGAAGGGCACGGCATCCGCTTCGTCGCCAGCCCGCGCCACGCCGACCTGCTGCTCGTCACCGGGCCGGTGGCGGCGAACATGAAGATCGCCGTCGAGCGCGCCTACCAGGCCACGCCCGATCCGAAGCTGGTGGTTGCGGTGGGCGACTGCGGCTGCAGCGGCGGCATCTTCGGCGACAGTTACGCCAGCTGCGGCCGGGTCGCGAACGTGATCCCGGTCGACGTGGCGATTCCCGGCTGCCCGCCGCCGCCGCTCGAGATCCTGCGCGGCATCCTGACCGCGGTGGCCTCGAGGCAGCCGTAGCCGCGCCGCCCCTGCGGCGCGAGCCATGGCTCGGGTCTTCGAGGCAGCTGCCGACGACGCGGCCGGCCCGTAGAATCCGCCGCGTCCAGCAGCAGACCCCGTTCGAGACCATGGCCGGCTACGAGTCCGAAGTCACCCGCTTCCTGCGCGAGCTGAAGGAGAAGCGCCCCGACCTCGAGCAGAAGCAGCGCGAGGGCCGGGCGATCTGGTGGGACAAGGACCTCGACCCCGAGCAGCTGAAGCGCTGGCAGGATTCGAGGGTGCCGCAGCCTCCCTACGTCTACCAGACCCACGGCGAATAACTCGAGGACCCACACGATGCGCACCGATGGCCGCGAAAGCGACAACGTCGAGGACCGCCGCGGCGCCAGCGGCGGCGGCATGCGCATCGGCCGCGGCGGCCTGGGCATCGGCACCATCGCCATCGCGCTGGTGGCGTCCTATTTTCTCGGCATCGATCCGCGCGTCATCATGGGCGTGCTCGGCGGCCTCGAGGGCGGCGCGCCGACGCAGGTGAAGGTGCCGGCCGGGCCGGCGGAGAAGCCGACCGACGAACTCGGCCGCTTCGTCTCGGTGGTGCTCGCCGACACGGAGGACACCTGGCGCGAGATCTTCCGCGCCGGCGGCGCCGCCTACCGCGAGCCGAAGCTGGTGCTCTTCTCCGGCCGTTACCCGACCGCCTGCGGCATGGGCCAGGCGGCGGCCGGGCCGTTCTACTGCCCCGCCGACCAGAAGGTATACATCGACCTGTCCTTCTTCCGCCAGCTGCAGGAGCGCTTCCGCGCTCCGGGCGATTTCGCGCAGGCCTACGTCATCGCCCACGAGGTCGGCCACCACGTGCAGAACCTGCTCGGCATCATGGAGAAGACGGCGCAGCTGCGGCAGCGGATGTCCGAGCGCGACTACAACCAGGTCTCGGTGCGCGTCGAGCTCCAGGCCGACTGCTTCGCCGGCGTGTGGGCGCACCACGCGCAGAAGGTGCGCAACATCCTCGAGCCCGGCGACCTCGAAGAAGCGCTGCGCGCCGCCACCGCCATCGGCGACGACACCCTGCAGAAGCAGACACAGGGCACCGTGGTGCCGGACTCGTTCACGCACGGCAGCAGCCAGCAGCGGACGCGCTGGTTCCGCACCGGCTTCGAGACCGGCTCGATGCAGGCCTGCAATACCTTCGAGGCGCGCAGCCTGTAAAGGCCCGGCCGGGCGGCAACCTGTGATCGCCCGTCCGCGGCGGGCGGCTACGGCAGCTGGATCTTTCCGCCGCCGCCGGCGCCGAAGCCGCCGCCTCCGGGGCTGAAGGCTCCGGCCGCTCCCGGCGGCGGCAGCACGATCGACGATGCCTGCTGCCGGCGCATGTCCTGCAGCTCGCGCACCGCGCGCTCGAATCCTTCCTTTGCGGCGGCGCCGTACCTGGCCACCGCCTCGGCGAGCGACGACGCCTCGATGTCGAAGCTGATCGGCAGCGGACCGACCGATGTCAGCATCTGCGCCTCGCCGACGAAGAGCATCGGCCGCTTGCCGTCGGCGCGGCCATCGGCGGTGATCGGCGTCATCACGCGGATCGTGCCGATCTTGCGATCGGTGACGATCTCCTCGCGGTACAGCGCGCCGGCATCCATTTCCGGATCGCGCGGGTCGGGACGGTCAGCCATGCGGATTCTCCTGGGACGAAGGCGTGCCGGCCGCCATTATGCTTGCCGCGGCCACCCCGGATCAGACGATGACACTCTTCGAATGGCTGGCGCAGGTCTGTCGCGAACTCGGCTGGGGCGTGATGCGCGCCCACGACCTGCTCGACGACACGCGATGGTCGGACATGTACGAGCAGGGCATGACGCCGGCCGAAGCGGCGTCGCGGGCTCGCGGCGAGGGACTCGCCTAGGCAATCGGCAGCGCCGCAATGAACCCTGCGCCGCCGCCATCTCGAGCCGGCGCCGGCGGCCGGCGCGACGCGCATCGCTGCCGACGACCACGGGGGCTCGCCGATCACCGGCAGGCGGGCCATCGACCCGATGCCGAACCCGCGGTCGCGCCCCGAGGAAGCGGGCCAGCGCAGCGCCGGAGGAGGTCGCGCCGCGCCGGCCCCGGGGGAGGCGTCACATCAGCCGCGGCGCTCGTGCCGGCGCTTCGTCCGCTCGGCGAGCTTGGCGCGCTGTTCCGGTGTCAGCACCTCGGCGGCGTCGGTCATCGCCTGCAGCATGCGGCGCGAGACGGTCTCGTGGATCTGCATCTGCTGCACGCGCAGGGTCTCGATCTGGGCCCGGTCGATCGCCGGCGCGGCGAGCAGCTCCATCGACTTGCGGCGCAGTTCGCGAGCCTGCCCGCGCACCGACGCGAGGTCGTTGGCGGCGCCCTTCATGATCGCCGTGATGCGGCTCTTCTGCTCCGGCGTGGCGTCGACGTCGGCGAGGCGATAGGACACCATCGCCTCGATCTTCCGGCCGATCGCTTCCGGATCGGCCTGTTCCCAGCCGCCGAGCCGATGATGGCCGAAGCCGGGGCCGAACGCGTGCGCGTGGCCGTGCCAGGCCAGCGCCGCGCCGGCCACGGCGACCATCGCTGCGGAGATTGCCGCCACGGTCCAGCGGCGCGAAGAGGTGGTCGAGGTTTCCTTCATGGGTGACAGCTCCAGGGTTTCGTTCGGTCGGACGGCGCGAGCCGCGTTGCATCCCCGAGGACACGAAGTCTGAACGGCGCCGATCGCCGCCGCAGGCGCGAGATGTAATGGGTTGTAAACAGGCGTTTCCGCGGCCCGCCGAAAGCGGGGCCGCGACGGCGGCTGGCGGTTCAGCCGCTGGCGGCGAGCAGCCGCCGGGCTCGCGTCAGGACCGGCGCGTCGACCATCCTGCCGTCGACGGCCACCGCGGCGCCGCCGGCCGCCGACGCGGCATCGACCACGCGCCGCGCCCAGGCGAGTTCGGCCGCCGTCGGGCTGAAGGCGGCGTTGACAATCGCCACCTGCTTCGGATGGATGCACAGCTTGGCGCCGAAGCCGAGGGCACGGGCGCGCCGCGCATCGGCGTCGATGCGCGCCGGGTCGTCGAGCGCGGTGGTCACGCCGTCGACGGGCGGCGGCAGCCCGGCGAGCCGCGACGCCAGCACCAGCTGCATGCGGAACGGCAGCAGGGCGAGGTCGTCGTCGGCGATGTCCAGATCGAGCTGGAAGTCGATCGAACCGAAGGCCAGGCGCGCGATCCCGGCGCCGGCCAGCGCGGCAAGGCCGGCGATGCCGGCCGCGGTCTCGACCAGTGCCAGCACGGGCTTGTCGCCGCTCGCCGCGCGCAGGGCGGCGATCGCATCGGCCGATTCGGCCTTCGGCAGCATCACCGCCGCCACGCCGGGGTGGGCGCACAGGCGCGCGTCGTCCGCGAACCAGGCGGTGTCGATGCCGTTGATGCGAACCACGACCGGCTGCGCCGCGTCGAGCGCGCCGGCCAGGGCGTCGCGCGCGGCGAGCTTGCGGTCCGGCGCCACCGCGTCCTCGAGATCGACGACCACCGCATCGGCGCCGCTGGCGCGCGCCTTGGCGATCCGCTCGGCGCGGTCGCCGGGAACGAAGAGGTAGGAGCGCGGCTGCATCGTCACACCGCGCCGGCCTCGTGCAGCCGCGCGATGTCGGCGGCGCCGTAGCCCAGTTCGGCGAGGATCGCGTCGGTGTGTTCGCCGAGCGCCGGGATCGGGTCCATCCGGTAGTCGAAGGAGTCGATGTCGGCCGGCGGCTTCAGCGCCGGGATCGGCCCCGCCGGCGAGCCCACCTCGGTCCAGCGGCCGCGGGCGGCGAGCTGCGGGTGATTCCACACGTCGGCGATGGTGTTGACCGCCGCGTTGCCGATGCCGGCCGCGTCGAGCCGCTCCACCACCTGCGCCGCCGGAAGCGGCGCGAAGATCTCCTCGATCAGCGCCTTCAGTTCCTCGCGGTGCTCGCTGCGCTTCGAGTTGGCGTCGAAGCGAGGATCGGTCGCCACCTCGGGCCGCCGCAGGACCTGGCGGCAGAAGGTCACCCATTCGCGCTCGTTCTGCAGGCCGAGCAGCACCGTCTTGCCGTCGCCGCAGGCCAGCGGCCCGTACGGATAGATGCTCGGGTGATTGGCGCCCGAGCGCGGCGCCTGCGGCTGGCCGCCGTAGCCGTAGTAGAGCGGATTGCCCATCCACTCGGCCAGCGCTTCGAGCAGCGACACTTCGATGCCGCTGCCTTCGCCGGTGCGGCCGCGCTGGATCAGCGCCGCCAGGATGGCGCTGAACGCGTACATGCCGGCGGCGATGTCGGCCACCGAGATGCCGGCCCGCACCACCTGCTGCGGCGTGCCGGTGACCGACAGCAGGCCGGCTTCGGCCTGGATCAGCAGGTCGTAGGCCTTCTTGTCGCGGTAGGGGCCGTCCGAGCCGTAGCCCGAGATGTCGCAGACGACCAGCCGCGGATGCTTCGCGCGCAGCGCCTGCGCCGACAGGCCAAGACGCGCCGCCGCGCCGGGCGCGAGGTTCTGCACTATCACGTCGGCCCTGGCGAGCAGCCTGTCGATGACGAGCCTGGCCTCGGGGTGTTTGACGTCGAGGGTGAGGCTCTCCTTCGAGCGGTTGATCCAGACGAAGTACGACGCCTGGCCCCTGACGCGCTGGTCGTACTTG
>CAYLZU010000250.1:0-5236 GCA_964388005.1 uncultured Burkholderiaceae bacterium | reverse complement strand
TGGGGCGGGAGATGGCGGGAACCCATGCACGCCCCTGACTCCTTGCCTCGAAGGGGAGGGGAAAAGGATGGCGCTGCGCGGAGGTGTTGCGTGAGCGGCCACGGCGTCTCGCGGCTCGGGTTGCTGGCGGCAGTGCCGGCGGCGCTGTTCGTGCTGTCGCTCGCGCTGTATCTCGCCGAAGGCCCGCCGCAGTGGATCGCGCACATCCCATGGGCCGAATCGCTCGGCGTCGACCTGACGCTGCACATCGACGGCCTGGCGCTGCAGTTCATCCTGCTGATCACGGGCGTGGGCAGCTTCGTATTCGTCTACGCCGCCGGCTACATGGCCGGCGACTCCGGACTCGTGCGGCTCTACGTCCTGCTGCTGCTGTTCATGTTCGCGATGCTCGGCTGCGTCACCGCCGACAACCTGATCGCGCTGTTCGTGTTCTGGGAGCTGACCAGCCTGACCTCGTTCCTGCTGGTGGGCTTCAAGCACGAGGACGAAGGCAGCCGCAAATCGGCGCAGCAGGCGCTGTTCATCACCGGCGGCGGCGGGCTGGCGCTGCTGGCCGGCTTGCTCCTGCTCGGCGAGATCGGCGAGTCCTACTCGATCATCTCGCTGATGGCCTCGCACCGGTCATGGCTCGACGACCCGCGACTGCCGGCGGCGCTGGTCCTGATCTTCGTCGGCGCCTTCACCAAGAGCGCGCAGTTCCCGTTCCACTTCTGGCTGCCGAACGCGATGAGCGCCCCGACGCCGGTGTCGGCCTACCTGCACTCGGCGACGATGGTCAAGCTCGGCATCTACCTGCTCGGCCGGCTGCACCCCGCCTTCAGCGAGCTGGCGCTGTGGCAGGTGGTGCTGATCAGCTTCGGCGGCGGCACCGCGGCGCTGGCGATGGCGCTGACCCTGCGCGAGCGGGATCTCAAGCGCATCCTCGCCTGGTCGACGGTGTCGGCGCTCGGCACGCTGGTGATGCTGATCGGCATCCCCGGCGACGGCGCCGCCACCGCCACCGCCGCCTTCCTGCTGGCGCACGCGCTGTACAAGGCGCCGCTGTTCTTCGTCGCCGGCAACGTCGATCACGCCACCGGCACCCGCCGCATCGACGAACTCGCCGGCCTGGCGCCGGCGCTGCCGTTCACCGCCGCGGCGGCGCTGCTGGCGGGCATCTCGATGGCCGGCATGCCGCTGTCGTTCGGCTTCGTCGCCAAGGACCTGATCGCCATCGCCAAGACCGAAGGCGAGGTCTATGCGTGGATTGGCTACTCGAGCCTGTTCGTCAGCGCCGTGTCGGTGGCGGTGGCCGGGGTGGCGGCGATCCGCATCTTCTGGCACCGCGGCGGCGAGCGCTTCGACGGCGTGCGCGAGGGCGGCTGGGCGCTGGTCTTGCCGCCGCTGGCGATCGCGCTGCTCGGCATCCTGTTCGGACCGCTGCCGCACCTGGTCGACCCGCTGATCGGCGCCTCGGCCGAGGCCATGCGGCCGCTGCTCGAGTACCAGGGGCTGAGCTTCGGGCTCGAAGACGGTTCGGTGCTCGGCGCGCTGGCCGGCGCGGTCGCCGTCGGCGCGTTGATCTACACCTTCTGGGACCGCCTGCATTCGATGTTGGAGGCGCTGCCTTGGCTCGACCGCTTCAGTCCGGCGGCGATGTACCGGCGCGTCGTGGCGGCGATTCCGGCTGCGGCCGCCGTCACGCCGAGGCTGCAGAACGGCAGCCTGGTCGCCTACGCGGCGGTGCTGGTCGGCTTCGCCGTGCTGGCGCTGGCCGCGGCGCTGTTCGCAACACGCGTGCCGGCCTGGCCCGGGTTCGAGCGGCCGTCGCTGGCGGTGGCCGGCGCTTGCGCCGGCATCGTCGTCGCGTCGATCGCCGTGTGCATCGTGCGCGACTCGTTCGTGCTGCTGCTGGCGAGCGGTCTCGTGGGCCTCGGCTGCGCGCTGATCTTCCTCTTCCTCGGCGCGCCGGATCTGGCCTTCACCCAGTTCGCGGTCGAAGTGGCGTTCGTGGTGGTGATCGCGGCGATCCTGCTGCGGGTGCGAAGGCTCGATCTCGAGCCGGCCGGGCCGCAGCGCGCCTGGCCGCGGGCGCTGGCCGCGGCTGCCTTCGGCGCCCTGGCGGCCGGCCTGCTGCTGGCGGCGGCGGGCGGGCCGTTCGACAGCGCGCTCGCCGAGTACTTCGCCGCGCGCTCGGTGCCCGACGCGCACGGCCGCAACGTCGTCAACGTGATCCTGGTCGACTTCCGCGCCGTCGACACGCTCGGCGAGATCGCGGTGGTCGCGGTGAGCTTCGTCGCCGCGGCTCCGCTGCTGCGGCTGGCGCGTGAGCGGGCAAGGGGCAGGGACCGATGACGCCACGGGCCGTGATCCTCGACGTCTTCGTGCGGGTGCTGTATCCGCTGATGCTCGCCGCGTCGATCTGGATCCTGCTGCGCGGCCACAACGAGCCCGGCGGCGGCTTCATCGGCGGCATGGTCGCGGTGGCCGCCACCGCAATGCTCGCGGTGGCGCGCGGCTCGGACGTCGCGCAGCGGAAGATGCCGCTCGGGCCGCTGCGGCTGGCGGCCGCCGGCGTGCTGCTGTCGCTGCTCGCCGGGCTGCCCGCGTTCGCGCAGGGCAACGCCTACATGACCCACCTGTGGGGCAGCCTGCCGCTCGGCTTCACCGATGTGAAGATCTCCACCGTGCTGCTGTTCGACATCGGCGTGTTCTGCGCCGTGTGGGGCGCGCTCGGCGGGCTGTGCGCGCAGGTGGTGAGCCTGGACGAGGAGGGCGGCTGCGAATCCGGCTCGAACCCGCGCGGCGGAGGGCAGCCCGAATGATCTGGGCGCTCGCCGTCGCGATCTTCGCCACCGTCGCCGCCGGCGTGTACCTGGCGCTGGCGCGCGATTTGCTCCGCTGCGTGATCGGCGTGTCGCTGATCGGCGCCGCCGCCAACCTGGTGGTGTTCGGCGCCGGCCGCATCGGCACGATGGCGCCACCGGTGATCCCGGAAGGCGAGACGGTGCTGGCCGCCGCCGTCAACCCGCTGCCGCAGGCGCTGGTGCTCACCGCGATCGTGATCGGCTTCGCGCTGACTTGCTTCTCGCTGGTGCTGGTGCTGGCGCTCAAGAGCCGCACCGGCATCGCCGACAGCGAACGGCTGCGCTTCGCCGAGCCGCCGGCCGCCGCCGACGGCAAGCCGGCGCCGGACGAGGAACGCTGATGGCGCTGCTGGTGACGACGCCCTTGCTGGTGCCGCTGGCCACTTCGCTGCTGACGCTGCTCGCCGTCGACCGGCCGCGGCTGCAGCGCGCGCTGAGCCTGGCCGGCGCTTTCCTGCTGCTCGGCTGCACGCTGGCGCTGCTGGCTCAGGTCGAGGCGAACGGCACCGCGCGGGTGGCCTTCGGCAGCTGGCAGGCGCCTTTCGGCATCGAGTTCGCCGCCGACCGGCTCGGCGCCAGCATGGCGGTGATCACCGCGATCATGGGCGCCGCCACGCTCGTGTTCCAGCTCTCGGACGCCGACCCGGCGCCGGAGTCGCCCACGCTGCTGCCGCTGGTGCACGCGCTGCTGGCCGGCGTCGGCGCCGCCTTTCTCACCGCCGATCTGTTCAACCTCTACGTCTGGTTCGAGGTGACGCTGATCGCCGCGCTCGGCCTGCTGGCGCACGGCGCCGCGCCGCGGCAGCTGGATGCGACGCTGAAGTACTTCGTGCTCAACGCCTTCGGCACGCTGCTGCTGCTGATGTCGATCGCGTATCTGTACGGCGCCACCGGGCATCTGAACTTCGGCGCCCTGGAGGCGGCGGGCCAGGCCGCCGACCCGCTGCGGCTGCTGCCGTTCGTGGTCGCGCTGGCGGTCGCGTTCCTGATCAAGGCCGGCGCCTTTCCGGTCTACGCCTGGCTGCCGGCGTCGTACCACACGCTGCCGGCGCCGCTGGCGGCGCTGTTCGCGGCGCTGCTGACCAAGGTCGGCGTCTATGCGGTGCTGCGGCTGCTCGGCGACCTCTTCACCAGCGCGCCCGGCCTGCTGTTCGAGGCGCTGGGCTGGATCGCGGTGGCGACGATGGTCTTCGGCGTCCTCGGCGCAGCCTGGCACTGGGACATGCGCCGCATCCTTGCCTTCCACATCATCAGCCAGATCGGCTACATGCTGCTCGGCATCGCGCTCGCCAGCCGCGAGGGCACGGTGGGCGCGGTCTTCTACATCATCCACCACATCATCGTGAAGGCGAATTTGTTCCTGATCGCGGCGATCGTCTTTCGGCTGGCGGGCAGCTACGACCTGCGCCGAATCGGCGGCCTGTACAAGCCGCGGCCCTGGCTCGGCGTGCTGTTCCTGATCCCGGCGCTGTCGCTGGTGGGCATCCCGCCGCTGTCGGGCTTCTGGGCCAAGTTCATCGTCCTGCGCGAGGCGCTGCTGCAGGGCCACTACGTCTGGGCGGCGGCGGCGCTGCTGGTGGGCTTTCTGACCCTGTACTCGATGATGAAGATCTGGTTCGAGGCGTTCTGGAAGAAGCACCCCGACGCAGGCTGGCAGCCGCCGGCGGACACGCGGCTGGCGCCGGCCTACGCGGCGACGGTCGCGCTGGCGCTGCTCACCGTGGCGATCGGCCTGTGGCCGGAGCCGCTGGCGCAGTTCGCGCAGCAGGCGGCCGAATCGATGGGGCGGGCGCGATGATGCGGCGGAGCGTCATCGCGCTGAAGCTGCTGGCCACGTTCCTGTGGCAGATCGTCACTTCGGGCGTGACGACGGCGTGGCTGATCGTCCGCACCGGCGCACGGCCGACGCCGGCGCTGGTGCGGATGAAGTTCAGCGGCCTGAACGACACCGGCGCCGCGCTGCTCGGCAGCATGATGACGCTGACGCCGGGCACCACGGCGGTGGACATCGACATGGCGCGCGGCGAGATGCTGGTGCACCTGCTCGACGGCGCCGATCCCGAGGCGGCGCTGGCCTCGGCGCACGAGGACTTCGAGCGGCCGCTGCGGGAACTGTTCCCTTCCCGGGAGCGCGGCGTATGACGTCGGCGCTGGTGCTGCTGCTGGTGGCCGGATCGCTGGCCGCCATCGCCCTGGCGTTCGTGCGCATTTTGCGCGGGCCAAGCCAGGCCGACCGCATCATCGCGCTGGACGTGATCTTCGCCGCCAGCATCGCGTTGACGGCCGCGGCGGCGCTGGCCACCGGGCGGGCGCTGTTCCTCGACATCGGCATCGGGCTGGCGATCGTCGGCTTCGTCGCCACCATCGTCTGGGCGCGGCTGATCGACAAG
>CAYLZU010000249.1:1268-5247 GCA_964388005.1 uncultured Burkholderiaceae bacterium | reverse complement strand
CGCCCTCGTCGCCGCGCAGGAACTCCAGCGGCTCCCGCTGCAGCAGCCCCAGCGTCCCGCCCAGCCCTTTCAGCTGCCGCGCCAGTTCCGCCGACCTGGCGCGGTTGACCTCGCTCGCCAGCGCGAACAGCACGCCGACCGCCTCGGCGGTGTTGAAGTCGTCGTCCATCGCCTCGCCGAAGCGCTGCGCGTGCGGCTCGTTCCAGTCGATGCCGCCCGCCGCCGGCGGCGTGTCGCGCAGGGCGGTGTACAGCCGCGTCAGCCCCGCCCTCGCCTCGGCCACCTGTTCCTCGGAGAACGACACCTGGCTGCGGTAGTGCGAGCGGATCAGGAACAGGCGCAGCACCTCGCCGTCGTAGCGGGCCAGGGCGTCGCGGATGGTCCAGAAGTTGCCGAGCGACTTCGACATCTTGTCCTCGCCCACGCGCAGGGCGCCGCAGTGCATCCACACCTCGGCGAACGGTTCGTCGAAGGCGCCCTCGCTCTGCGCGATCTCGTTCTCGTGGTGCGGGAAGATCAGATCCGGTCCGCCGCCGTGGATGTCGAAGTGGCGGCCGAGCAGTTCGCTCGCCATCGCCGAGCATTCGATGTGCCAGCCCGGCCGCCCCGGCCCCCACTTCGAGTCCCACTGCGGCTCGCCGGGCCGGGCGCGTTTCCACAGCACGAAGTCGAGCGGGTCGCGCTTGCTGCCGTCGACTGCCACCCGTTCGCCGGCGCGCAGGTCGTCGAGCGACCTGCCCGACAGCCTGCCGTAGCGCGGAAAGCGGCGCACGGCGTAGTCGACGTCGCCGTCGTCGGCCTGGTAGGCAAGGCGCTTGCGCTCGAGCAGTTCGATGATGCCGAGCATCTGCGGGATGTAGTCGGTGGCGCGCGGCTCGTGGTCGGGCGCGAGGCAGCCGAGCGCGGCCAGGTCTTCCTGCATGTAGCGCGTGAACTCGAGCGCCAGTTCCGAGGGCGCGATGCCGCGCTCGGCGGCGCGCCTGATGATCTTGTCGTCGACGTCGGTGATGTTGCGCACGTAGGTGACGCGGTAGCCGCGCGCGCGCAGCCAGCGCACGACGACGTCGAAGGCCGCCAGCGTGCGGCCGTTGCCCATGTGGCAGAAGTCGTAGACGGTGACGCCGCAGACGTAGATGCGCACGTGGCCGGGCTCGAGCGGCGCCAGCGGCGCGCGCGTGCGCGTCAGCGAGTTGTAGACGGTGATCGTCATGGGAAAGCTCCGGTGGTTCGTCTGTCGGTGGCCGCGGGCGCATCAGGCGCCGCGGCGGCGGCGGTGCGGCGTGACGTCGGCGGTCAACAGCGCAGGACGAACATGGGGCGGAGCAGGCGGCGGAAAGCCGCGTCGGCGGGCGTTGATAAGATGCGGCCGCAGTATATCGCCCGCCCTCGCAGGGCCAAGCTCATGGGCCCGTGGCGCCGCGCCGCCGGTTTGCGGGCCGCCCGGCGCCGTGCGATCAGACTCGTGCAACTGACTCCGACCTTCGCCGCCGCGGCGCTCGCCGCCCTGCTCGTCGCCGCCCCGGCGGCGGCGCAGCGGCCGCCGCCGCCGCCGACCGCGGCGACCGAGATCGGCGCCCTGATGAAAGCCGGTCGCATCGACGAGGCGCTGGCGAAGGCCGAGGCGCGGCTGAAGGACAATCCGCGCGACGCGCAGGTGCGCTTCATGCGCGGCGTCATCCTCGCCGAGCAGGGCAAGACGGTCGAGGCGGCGCTGGTCTTCGAGACCCTGATCCAGGAGTTCCCGGAACTGCCCGAGCCCTACAACAACCTGGCGGCGATCCACGCCGCGCAGGGGCGCTACGAGTCGGCCCACCGGCTGCTGCAGCAGGCATTGCAGGCGCAGCCGAGCTACGCCACCGCCTACGAGAACCTCGGCGACCTGTACCTGTCGATGGCCGAGCAGGCCTACGGCAAGGCCGTCGGGCTCGACGCCGGCAACCGCACCGCGCCGGCCAAGCTGGCGGTGGCGCGCGAAATGAACACGCGCATCCGCGAGGTGCGCTGATTCCGTCAACCTCTCGACAAGGAACCATCGATGAACACCCTGCTGAACCGCCTCGTCCGGCCGCTGCTCGCCGCCGGTCTCATCACGCTGGCCTCCGGCTCCATGGCCCAGGACAAGGGCGCGGCCGCCCCGCGCGTGCTGCTCGCCACCAGCCTCGGCGACATCACCGTGCAGCTCGACCCGGAGAAGGCGCCGAAGACGGTCGCCAACTTCCTCGACTACGTGAAGAGCGGCCACTACGACGGCACCGTGTTCCACCGGGTCATGGACGGCTTCATGATCCAGGGCGGCGGCTTCACGCCGGAGATGGCGCAGAAGCCGACCAGGGCGCCGATTCCGCTGGAATCGAGGAACGGGCTGAAGAACGAGCGCGGCACGCTCGCCATGGCGCGCACGAGCGTGCCGGATTCGGCGACGTCGCAGTTCTTCATCAACGTCGTCGACAACCAGCGGCTCGACTACCCCAATCCCGACGGCAACGGCTACGCGGTGTTCGGCAGGGTGGTGGCCGGCATGGACGTGGTCGACAGGATCCGCAAGGTGGAGACCGGCACCAGGGGCGGCCACCAGAACGTGCCGGTGACGCCGGTCGTGATCCGCTCGGCGAAGATCGTCAACTGAAGGACAACCCAAGGAGCAGCCATGGTTCGCCTGCACACCAGCTACGGCCCGATCACGATCGCGCTCGACGAGGCCCGCGCGCCGAAGACGGTCGCCAACTTCCTCGACTACGTGAAAAACGGCCACTACGACGGCACCATCTTCCACCGCGTCATCGACGGCTTCATGATCCAGGGCGGCGGCTTCACGCCCGGCATGAAGCAGAAGCCCACCGCCCGGCCGGTCGAGAACGAGGCCGGCAACGGCCTGCGCAACGACAGGTACACGATCGCCATGGCGCGCACCTCCGACCCGCACTCGGCCACGGCGCAGTTCTTCATCAACGTCGCCGACAACGCCTTCCTGAACCACACGGCGCCGAACGCGCAGGGCTGGGGCTACTGCGTGTTCGGCAAGGTGACCGAGGGCATGGACGTGGTCGACAGGATCAAGGCCGTGGCCACCGGCCGCAGCGGCATGCACTCCGACGTGCCGACGCAGGACGTGATCATCGAACGCGCCGAAGTGCTCGCCGGCTGAGGGCGCCGCCCGATGTCCGGCGCCGCGGCGGCCGACCCGCTGCCGGTCCAGCTCGACGGGCTGCGGCGGGTCGAACTGCGCGACCCGCTCTTCATCTCCGACCTGCACCTGAGCGCGGCGGGGCCGGCCACCCTGCGGCGCTTCCTGCGCTTCTGCGACGAGGACGCGGCGCGGCATGCCGAACTGCTGGTGCTCGGCGACCTGTTCGAGTACTGGATCGGCGACGACACCCTGGATGCCGACGACGACCCGGTCGCGCGCGTGGTGGCGCAGGCGCTGCGGCGGCTGTCCGGCGGCGGCGTGCGGCTGTACGTGATGCACGGCAACCGCGACCTGCTGCTGGGCAGCGGTTTCCTACGCGCCACCGGCGCTCGGCTGCTCGCCGATCCCTGCGTGGCGGCGGCCGGCGGCCGCGAGATGCTGCTGGCGCACGGCGATGCCTGGTGCACGCAGGACGTCGCTTACATGCGCTTTCGCGCCTCGGTGCGGCAGGAGGCGACGCAGCGGCAGTTTCTCGCCGGCCCGCGCGCGGCGCGGCTGGCATTCATGGGCGCGGCGCGGGCGCAGAGCGAAACCGGCAAGCGCGCCAAGCCGATGCAGATCATGGACGTGACCCCGGCGGCGGTCGACGAGGCGCTGCGCGCCAGCGGCCGGAGGCTGCTCGTCCACGGCCACACGCACCGGCCGGCGGTGCACCGCTTCATGCTCGACGGCGCGCCGGCCGAGCGCTGGGTGCTGCCGGACTGGGACTTCGACGCAGCGCCGCCGCGCGGCGGCGCCATCGCCGTGCGCGACGGCGAGCTCGTCAACCTGCCGCTGGCGGCCTGAGCGGGC
>CAYLZU010000249.1:0-1168 GCA_964388005.1 uncultured Burkholderiaceae bacterium | reverse complement strand
TTCCGGCGCCCTATTCGTCGACCAGCCGGTTCAGTTCGCTCGGGTCGACCGTCGGCCGTTCGGCGCTGACGTCGTCGATCGAGATGCCGTGCCGCTTCAGCGCCGCCACCAGGCGGTCGATCTCACGCTGCTGCTGGTCGGCGTGGTCGATCAGTCCGTGCAGCGCCTTGACCAGCGGATCATCGCCGTCCTGCGAGATGCCGTAGGCGGAGAAGCCCATGCGGTTGGCCGCGGTCTCGCGCGCCGCCTCCGCCTCCTTGTGCAGGATGCGCGCCGGATTGCCGACCGCGGTCGCGCCCGGCGGCACTTCCTTGATCACGACCGCGTTCGAGCCGATGCGCGCGCCGGCACCGACGGTGAAGCCGCCGAGCACCTTGGCGCCGGCGCCGACGATGACCCCGCGGCCGAGCGTCGGATGCCGCTTCGCGCCCTTGGCGAGCGACGTGCCGCCGAGCGTCACGCCCTGGTACACGGTGCAGTCGTCGCCGATCTCCGCCGTCTCGCCGATGACGATGCCCATGCCGTGGTCCATGAACACGCGGCGGCCGACCCTGGCGCCGGGATGGATCTCGATGCCGGTCAGCCAGCGCGCCAGGTGCGAGACGAACCGCCCCAGCCAGCGCAGGCCGCGGCTCCAGCAGGCGTGCGCGAACCGGTGCATCCACAGGGCATGCACCCCGGGGTAGCAGGTCAGCACCTCGAACGACGACCGCGCCGCCGGATCGCGTTCCAGCACGCAGCGGATGTCTTCGCGCAGTCGATCGAACATACGGGCGGCCGGCGGATCGGGAGGGCGCGATTCTATCGGCGCGACTGCTTGCGGCCGGCGCGTTCGGCACGCCGCTCGATGATCGCCGCGGCGATGCCGCGCAGGATGTCGACCTCGGCGTCGGTGGGCCGCGCGCGCGCCAGCAGCCGCCGCAGCCGCGACATCAGCCGCTTCGGCTGCGCCGGGTCGAGATAGCCGAGCGCCACCAGCGCCTGTTCCAGGTGCGCGAACATGCCCTCGAGGTGCTCGTGGCTCGCCGGCGGCTCTGCGGCGAACGGCGTCAGGCCCGGATCGATCGCCCCGCCCAGCAGCGCCAGCCTGCATTCGTAGGCCGCCACCTGCACCGCCTGCGCCAGGTTCAGCGACGCCGCGCCGGCATCGGCGGCGATGGCGCAGCAG
>CAYLZU010000248.1:0-5255 GCA_964388005.1 uncultured Burkholderiaceae bacterium | reverse complement strand
CTTCGTCACCTGCCTGATCTATGTGCCGCGCGAGAACTACGGCACCGACCTGCGGGTCAGGTTCCAGGACATCCTGATGCGGGCGTTCGCCGGCACGCACAACGACTTCGACGTGCTGCTGACCGACGACATCCTGGCGCGGATCCTGTTCACCGTGCGCACGACCCCGGGCGAAGTGCCTGCGGTCGACCGCAAGGAACTCGAGGAGGAACTGGCCGCCGCCGCCCGCCGCTGGGAGGACGAACTGGCGGCGGCGCTGGTCGACGCCGAAGGCGAGGGCCCGGGAACGATGCTGTACAAGCGCTGGCAGCGCGCCTTTCCCGGCGCCTACCGCGAGCGCACGGCGCCGCGGGCGGCGGTGGCCGACATCCGCAAGCTGGAAGCGCTCGGCGACGGCCGCACCGACGTCAAGCTTTACCGGCCGCTCGGCGCGCCGGCAGGCAGCCTCGGCTTCAAGATCTACCGCAGCGGCGAGCCGGTGGCGCTGTCGGACAGCCTGCCGATGCTCGAGCGCATGGGCGTGCGCGTGCTGACCGAGCATCCGGCGCGGGCGCTGCCGGCCGGCGGCGGGCCGAAGTGGATCCACGACTTCGAACTGCTGGCGCTGGCCACCGACCAGGTCGAGATCGATGCCGTCAAGCCGCTGTTCGAGGACGCCTTCCTGCGGGTGGCCGACGGCCGCATCGAGAACGACGAATTCAACCGGCTCGTGCTGCGCGCCGGGCTGGCGGCCGACGACGTGATGGTGCTGCGCGCCTATGCCAGGTACCTGCGCCAGATCGGCTTCGCGCTGACGCCCTCGTTCATCGAGACCACCTTCAACGCCCAGCCGGCGATCGCGCGGCTGCTGGTCGAACTGTTCCATCGCCGCTTCGAGCCGAAGGAGTCCGCCGCCGCCGAGCGCGAGGCCGCCTGCGCCGCGGTGATCGGGCGGATCGGGCAGGCGCTCGAGGCGGTGGAGAACCTGAACGAGGACCGGGTGCTGCGACAGGTTCTGGCGCTGATCCAGGCGACCACCCGCACCAACTTCTGGCGCACCAGCGACAAGGGCGAGCGGCGCGGCTTCCTGTCCTTCAAGTTCGACCCGTCGAAGGTTCCCGGCCTGCCCGAACCGAAGCCGATGTTCGAGATCTACGTCTACTCCGCGCGCTTCGAGGGCGTGCACCTGCGCGGCGGCAAGGTGGCGCGCGGCGGGCTGCGCTGGTCCGACCGGCACGAGGACTACCGCACCGAGATCCTCGGCCTGGTCAAGGCGCAGATGGTCAAGAACACGGTGATCGTGCCGGTCGGCAGCAAGGGCGGCTTCGTGCTGAAGAAGGCGCCGCCGGCCACCGATCGCGACGCCTACATGAAGGAAGGCATCGCCTGCTACCAGGACTATCTGCGCGGCCTGCTCGACCTCACCGACAACCTGGCGGCGGGCAAAGTGGTGCCGCCGCCGCAGGTGGTGCGCCACGACGCCGACGATCCATACCTGGTGGTGGCGGCCGACAAGGGCACCGCCACCTTCTCCGACTACGCCAACGCCATCAGCGCCGAGTACGGCCACTGGCTCGGCGACGCCTTCGCCTCCGGCGGCAGCGCCGGCTACGACCACAAGGGCATGGGCATCACCGCCCGCGGCGCCTGGGAAAGCGTCAAGCGCCACTTCCGCGAGATGGGCATCGACACCCAGACGACCGATTTCCTGGTGGTCGGCATCGGCGACATGTCGGGCGACGTGTTCGGCAACGGCATGCTGCTTTCAAGGCACATCCGGCTGGTCGCCGCCTTCGACCACCGCCACATCTTCATCGACCCCAACCCGGACGCGGCGCGGAGCTGGGACGAGCGCAAGCGCGTCTTCGACCTGCCGCGCTCGTCGTGGGCCGACTACGACGCGACGCTGATCTCCGAAGGCGGCGGCGTCTGGCCGCGCACGGCGAAGTCGATCGCGGTGTCGCCGCAGGCCGCCGCGCGGCTCGGCATCGAGGCCGGCACGATGACGCCGAACGAGCTGATCAACGCGTGCCTGAAGGCGCCGGTCGACCTGCTCTACAACGGCGGCATCGGCACCTACGTCAAGAGCATGACCGAAACCCACGCCGATGTCGGCGACCGCGCCAACGACGCCGTCCGCGTCAACGGCCGGCAGCTGCGCTGCAAGGTGGTGGCCGAGGGCGGCAACCTCGGCTGCACCCAGCTCGGCCGCATCGAGTACGCGCTGCACGGCTGCGGCGGCATCGGCGGCCGCATCTACACCGACGCCATCGACAACTCGGCCGGCGTCGACACCTCCGACCACGAGGTCAACATCAAGATCCTGCTCGGCCTGGTGGTGGCCGAGGGCGAACTGACGCTGAAGCAGCGCAACAAGCTGCTGGCGGAGATGACCGACGAGGTCGGGACGCTGGTGCTGCGCGACAACTACTACCAGACGCAGGCGCTGTCGCTCAGCAAACGGCTGGCGCGGCCGCTGCTCGACCAGCAGGCGCGCTTCATGCGCTTCCTGGAGAAGGCCGGGCGGCTGAACCGGGCGCTGGAGTTCCTGCCCGACGACGCCACCATCGCCGAGCGGCGCGAGCAGGCGATCGGGCTGACGGCGCCGGAATCGGCGGTGCTGCTCGCCTACAGCAAGCTGTGGCTGTTCGACGAACTGGTCGCCTCCGACGCTCCCGACGACCCGTACATCGCCGACGCGCTGCGCCGCTACTTCCCGACGCTGCTGCGCGAACGCTATGCGGCCTATATGGGCCGGCACCCGCTGAAGCGCGAGATCGTCGCCACCTACGTGCTGAACAGCATGGTCAACCGGGTCGGCGCCACCTTCGTCCACCGCCTGAGCGAGAACACCGGCGCGCCGCCGGCGCAGGTGGTTCGCGCCTACCTGCTGGCGCGCGAGAGCTTCGCCAACGGCGAAACGCGGCAGGCGATCGAGGCGCTCGACAACAGGGTGCCCGACGAGGTGCAGGCGGAGATGCTGATCGAGCTGGCCCGCCTGACCGAACGGGCGACGACCTGGTTCCTGCGCTCGCGCCGGCTCACCGACCCGATGGCGGAGACGATCGCGCGCCTGCGGCCGGCGGCGGAACGGCTGCTCGCCTTCCTCGCCGCCGAGCCGGGGCAGCCGCGGCAGCGGCACCAGCAGCTCGAACGCTGGCTCGATTCCGGGGTACCGGGCGAGCTCGCCGCCCGCGTCGCCTCGGCCGAAGCGCAGTTCGCGGCGCTGGACATCGCCGAGATCGCCGAGCACTCGCAGCGGCCGCTGGAAGAGGTGGCCGGCGCCTACTTCGCGCTCGGCGACTCGCTCGGCCTGGACCGCCTGCGGGCGCAGATCGTCGGCCTTCACACCGAGGGCTACTGGCAGGCGCGCGCCAAGAACGCGCTCGGCGACGACCTTGCGGATCTACAGCGCGAGTTCGCCTCGCAGGCGGTGCAGCTGCACGGCGGCGGCGACGCCAGGGCGGCGGTGGCGGCATGGGAGCAGGCCAATGCCCATGCGCTGATGCGTGCCCGGCGGCTGATCGACGAACTGTCGCAGATGCGGGCGATGGACCTCGCCACCGCGTCGGTGGCGCTGCGCGAACTGCGCAATCTCGCCTGAGCCTTCGCCACCGCGATGCGCGACATCGGCGCTCGCCGCTCGCGCCGCGGTCCTGGCCGTCGCGGCTGAGATCGGCCCGTGGCCGCGCCGCGCTCACCGCCGATCCGCTGCACCGACCGCCTTGCGCCCGCCGCGGTGCTGCTGGTCTCGCGCGCCTGGGTGCTGCGCGAGGTGGCGGCGATTCCGGGGCTCGCCGAGCCGCGCCGCGCGGAGCTGATCGACGCCCTGATCAGCTACGAACCCGAGCGCCGCCACGGCCTGCGCAACAACTTCATCGCCTGGGTGCTGATGCTCGGCGGCGCGGCAGTGGCGCGGCTCGCCGGCATCGAACCGTGGCTCGGCTTCGCTGCCGGGCTCGCGGTCGTGCTGCTGCTGGCCAGGATGCTCGCCGTGCGGGCGCTGCGCTGGCGGCTTGCCCAGCTCGTCGGCGACGAAGCGCGGCCTTGAGCAGTTGCCGGCCGACTGCGCGCGGCCGGTCGGACACCGGCACTGCGTTCGGCAAGGATCCGGCGGGCGCATAATCCGCGCGCTTTCCGGCAGCCAGTCGATGTCGGCCGTCGCCCATTCGATTTTTCCCCTGCTGAACATCCTCGGCGCCGCCATTGCGGTGTTCGCGGTGGCGATGCTGGCGCCGTTGGCGGTGGCGACCTTCGACGCCGAGGGCGTGCTGATCGCCTACGACGTCGCCTTCGTGAGCACCTTCGCCAGCGGCGCGCTGCTGTGGCTGGCGACCCGGCACTTCCGCCGCGAACTGCTGCCGCGCGACGGCTTCCTGCTGGTGGCGCTGATCTGGACCGTGCTGCCGGCCTTCGCCACCCTGCCGCTGCTGCTGCACCTGCCGGGCCTCACGTTCACCGACGCCTACTTCGAGACCGTGTCGGGACTGACCACCACCGGCGCGACCACGCTGTCGCGGCTGGACGTGCTGCCGGCGTCGATCAACTTCTGGCGCTGCCTGATGCAGTGGCTCGGCGGCATGGGCATCCTGGTGCTGATGGTCGCCATCCTGCCGATGCTCGGCGTCGGCGGCACGCAGCTGTTCCGCGCCGAAACCGCCGGACCGATCAAGGACACCAAGCTGACACCGCGGATCACCGATACGGCGATCGGCCTGTGGAGCGTGTACGGGGCGATCTCGGCGGCCTGCTTTGCCGCCTACTGGGCCGGCGGCATGAGCGCGCTCGACGCGGCGATGCACATGTTCACCACCATGAGCCTGGGCGGGCTGTCGTCGTACGACGACAGCTTCGCCCACTTCGCCTCGCCGCTGCTGGAGTGGATCGCGGTGGCGTTCATGGCCGCGGCCAGCATCAACTTCGCGCTGTATTTCCTGGTCTGGCGCAAGCGCTCGATCGGCGTGCTGCTCACCGACACCGAAGCGCGCGGCACGACCGTCGTCATGGTCGGCGGCGTTCTGCTCGTTGCCGGCTACCTGCTGTGGCAGGGAACCTATGCCGATCCACTGGTCGCGCTGCGGATGTCGGCCTTCAACGTCGTCTCGATCGCCTCGACGACCGGCTACGCCACCACCGACTTCAACCAGTGGCCGAGCTTCGCGCCGTGGTTCATGCTGATGCTGTCGGGGCTGGCCACCAGCGCCGGCTCCACCGGCGCCGGTATCAAGATGATCCGCTTCATCGTGCTGCTGAAGCAGGCGCGGCGCGAGATGCTG
>CAYLZU010000247.1:0-5256 GCA_964388005.1 uncultured Burkholderiaceae bacterium | reverse complement strand
CGCCGCGGTGGCCATGATCGGGCCGAAGTTGCGCGCCGTCTTGCGGTAGACGAGGTTGCCCCAGCGGTCGCCGCGTTCGGCCTTGATCAGCGCGTAGTCGGCCCGGATCGGGTACTCGAGCACTTGGCCGCGACCGTCGATGACGCGCGTTTCCTTGCCGCGCGCGAGATCGGTGCCGTAGCCGGTCGGCGTGTAGAAGGCGCCGATGCCGGCGCCGGCGGCGCGGATGCGCTCGGCGAGGTTGCCCTGCGGCACCAGTTCGAGTTCGATCTCGCCGGCGCGGTACAGGCCGTCGAAGACATGGGAATCGATCTGGCGCGGGAACGAGCAGATGATCCTGCGCACCCGGCGCGCCTTCAGCAGCGCCGCGAGCCCGGTGTCGCCGTTGCCGGCGTTGTTGTTGACGACGGTGAGATCCTTCGCCCCTTGGGCGAGCAGCGCGTCGATCAGTTCGGCCGGCTGGCCGGCACTGCCGAAGCCGCCGATCATCACCGTGGCGCCGTCGGGCACGTCGGCCAGCGCCGCCGCGGGCGAAGAAAAGATTTTGTCGATCACCGGGGTGGCGCCGTGGATTCGGTTGCACTCACGATCGGATGATGCACCGCCGGCGCGCGGCCGGGAACCGGTGCCTCCGCGAGCCGCACCCCCGGCGCGCACCGGATCGACACATGTCCGCCGCCGCAAGACAATCGGCGCCGCCGAAGCCCTTGCGGTGCCTGGAACCGGGCTGCGGCGCGACGGCTGGCGCGCGACGGCGCTTGACCTCGCGCAAGCCGCACCTTCGGCGATGGCGCAACCTCACCTGAAACGATGAAGAACCTGATCGACGCCCGCCTGCGGGCGATCTGCGCGCAGTCGCCGCGGCCGCTGCGCGTCGTCTACGCCGACGGCACCGAACTGCGCCACCTGCCGCCGGCCACGCCCGAGTTCACGCTGCGCTTCAACACCCGGTCGGCGCAGTGGCGCACCGTGCTGTTCGGCCACATCGGCCTGCTCGACGGCTGGTTCGACGGCGAGATCGACATCGACGGCGACCTCGCGTCGCTGTTCGCGCTCGGGCTGGAGGCCGGCTTCTCGCAGCCGTCGCCGCTGGTGCGGCTGCGCAACCGCTGGCATGAGTTCACCCGCAACAACGCCAGCCGCGAGCGGGCGAAGGCGAACGCGCGCTTCCACTACGGCCTCGGCACCGAGTTCTACCGCCTCTGGCTCGACCGCGAGCTGATGATGTACACCTGCGCCTACTGGCCCGAGGGCACGGCCAGCGTCGAGCAGGCGCAGGTCAACAAGGTCGAGCACGTCTGCCGCAAGGTGCTGCTGGCGCCCGGCGAGACGGTGATCGACATCGGCTGCGGCTTCGGCGGCTTCATGTTCCACGCCGCGAAGCATCACGGCGTGCGCGTCACGGGGCTGAATACCACGACCGAGCAGGTCGACTGGCTGCGCGAGGAGATCGGCCGCCGCGGGCTGGGGGCGCAGCTCGACGTGCGCGAGGCCGACTTCCGCGACGTCGACCGGCAGTACGACAAGGTGGTGTCGATCGGCGTGCTCGAACATGCCGGCCGCGACCAGATCGACGAGGTGGTCAGGGCGCACGCCGACTTTCTGAAGCCCGGCGGCCTGGGCATGCTGCACTTCATCGGCCACGTCGGCCAGTACCCGACCGAGTTCTTCATCCGCGACCACGTGTTTCCGGGCGGCTGGATACCGAGCCTCACCGAGACGCTCGACGCCATGGACCGCTGCGGGCTGGAGATCATCGACATCGAGAACCTGCGCCGCCACTACGTGCTGACGCTGCAGGCGTGGGCCGAGCGCTTCGACGCCCGCTGGGACGAGATCCGCCGCCTGGACCGGCAACGCTTCGACGAGCGCTTCCGCCGCATCTGGCGCACCTACCTCGTCGGCTGCGCCGAGATGTTCCGCGCCCAGACCGGCATCACCGGCCTTTTTCAGATCACCTTCGGCAAGGGCCGGCGCACGCCGCGGACCTATCCGATGAGCCGCGAGTTCCTGCATCGATCGCTGCCGGCCGTGGCCAGGTCAGCGGGCGGCTCAGCGGGCGGTTGAGGGTGCCCCGCCGCTGACCGCGGCTGCGGGCCCCGCATGTGGCGAGCGCAGCGTGCCGATGGGCTCGTCGACCGCGGCGGCGAGCGCGGCCCATTGCCGGATCCCCCGATCAAGCCCGACCGAACGCTTTGACTGCCCGCAGCACGGTCTCGGCACCGGACAGCGCCCGTTCGGCGGCCTCGCGGTCGAAGACGTTCTCCGGGATCAGGTCGACGTCGCCATAGAAAGCGGCTTCGCGGTCGCGCCGCAGTCGCAGCGAGATCGCTGCCGGCGCCCCGAGTTGGGGCTGCAACTGCGGCGGCAGCTTGTCGCGGTGCTCGATGAGCACCGAGCCGACATCGTGCCACTTGGGCGGGTCGACGCCGACCGCCCGCAGCATTCCCTTCAACGCCAGTTCGACGATTTCCTGCGCCTCCCGCACGACGTCGGGAAACGCCTCGGCATCCAGCAGCATGCGCAAGGCGAGCATGCGCTTGGCGGCGCGGGTGAAGTAGCTGCGGGCCAGCTCGTCGGCGGTCATAGCTCGATGCGGTCGCCCCAGCGGAAGTCCGGCTTCAGCTCCCAGTAGTAGCTGCCGCCGAACGGCACCCGCCGCGCACCCATCGCCCGCAGCCGTCGACCGAGATCGTCGAGATAGTGGCGAAGAAGATGCTCGCGATCGAGCAGGATGCGCGCCTCGGTGATCATGTCCAGATAGAGCATGCTGCCGGCGCGCAGTTCGTCGGGGGTCTTGATCGTCGGGATGACGATCGTGTCGACGCCGCGCTCGCGGGCAGCGGCGACCTTTCCGGAGAGATGCTGGTCGACGCCCTCGAACTCGTCCATGCGTGCGCTGCGGGACGGCGCCAGTCGCTCGGCGACGATCAGCACATCCACGTCGGAGTCCGGACGCATCGTGCCGCGCGCCACCGAGCCGTAGAGCGCCACGGAACGCAGCCGCTCGCCATAGACCGCCAGGCACGCGGCCGGCAGCGCCTGCACGATTTCCTCGAACGCCTCTCGCCACATGGTTCGACGAGGCTACCCGCGTGCCCGCGGATCGACAAGCGACGATGTCGTTCGAGCGCGGGGCTCGCGTCGATGCTCGCCCGCTGCGGCGCGCGTGCCCCGCTGCCATCGACGTGCTGACCATTCGCGCCAACCTGAACGACCGACGGGCCGACCGGCGATCGCCTGCGTGGCAAGCCGATCCAGCCAGCGAAGATCACCCGCATCCGCCGCGCGAGCGTGGCTCGGCAGCGGCTACTTCCACAGCTCGACCGGCTTGCCCTGCGCGCGCAGCCGTTCCGCGCGCTGCTGAATGAAGCGCTGGAAGTTCGGCTCGCTGCGATAGGCGCCGCTGGCCACGTACTCCAGCGCCGAGGCGAGGTGGAACGGCCGCAGGTAGGCCTCGACGCGGAAGACCTCGCCGGCGCGGGCGTCGAAGAACACCAGCGCCGGCGCATAGGGCAGCGCCAGCTCGCGCGACCAGGCCCAGGCGCTGGTCGCGCGGCCGTCCGGGGTCACCAGCGGCGTCGCCGCGCTGGCGTCGAAGCGAACCACCGTGAAGCGGCGCAGCGCCGCGGCGACCTCCGGCCGGCCGAGCCCCTCGCGGTGCAGCTCGTCGCAGCTGGCGCAGCGGGTGCGCTCGAACAGCACCAGCAGCGGCCTGTCGCCGCGTTTCAGCGCCGCCGCCAGGTCGTACGGCGGCTTCATGAAGTACGGCTGCTCGTTCAGCGTCGGGCGGGCGTCGTCCCGGACCGCGCCCGCCAGGTAGTCGGCGAAGCTCGTCCGCCCCTCCATCCGGCCGGCGGCGTAGTCGAGGGCGGCATCGAGGCGGTTGGCGGGGAAGTAGCCGTTCATGCGCACGATCGGCTGCGCCTTCTCGTCGAAGATCAGCAGCGTCGGCGTGAACTGCACCTTGAGCGCCGCGCCGAGCTGCTTCTCGGTCATCCGCCGGCCGTCGACCCAGGTGACCTCGCGGTCGCCCCAGAGGTTCAGCGCCACGGCGAGGAAGTTGCGCTTCGCCTTCTCGGCGATGCGCGTCTCGGCGAAGGTCGTCTCCATCAGCAGCTTGCAGTACGGGCAGCCGTCCTGGCCGAAGTAGACCAGCAGCCGTTTGCCGCTGCCGGCCGCCTCGGTGACGTCCTCGCGGAAATCGAGGAAGGTCTCGGAGAACCAGGGCGGGATGCGGATCGCGTGCGGCGAGGCGTCCTGCGCCGCGGCCGTCGCGGCTGCAGCGACGGCGAGCGCGGCGGCGAGGAGGCGAAAGAACGGACCGATCATCGCCCTGACCTCCGCTCGAGTGGACCGTTGGCGCGAGGATAGCGGCGCCGCCACGCGCCTGCCTATCGAGGAATATCCTTGCCGCCGGGCGGACACGGGCGGGAGCCGGAGCCGGAGATGGCCGGGGCAATGGCGGCGGAGGATCACCGCGCGCGGGTGGCGCGCCTGCAGGCGCAGCTGGCGCAGGCGGCGGAAGTCCGGCTGGCGAAGCCGACCTCGAACCTGTTCCGCGACCGCGCCGCCGCCCGCCGCCGGCTCGACGTCAGCGACTTCGACCACGTGCTCGCGGTCGATGCCGCCGCCGGCTGCGTCGATGCCGAAGGCATGGTGCCGTACGACGCGCTGGTCGATGCCTGCCTGGCGGCGGCCGTGATGCCGGCGGTGGTGCCGCAGCTGCAGTCGATCACCATCGGCGGCGCGGTGGCCGGCGTCGGCATCGAAGCCACCTCGTTCCGCCACGGCCTCGTGCACGAGACCGTGCAGGAGATCGAGGTGCTCGCGGGCAGCGGCGAGATCGTCACCGCGCGGCCGGACAACGAGCACGCCGATCTCTTCTTCGGCTTCGCCAACTCGTACGGCACGCTCGGCTACGCGCTGCGGGTGCGGGCGTCGACGCAGCCGGTCAAACCGTTCGTCGCCGTCGAGCATCGCCGCTTCGGCGGCGTCGAACCCTTCTTCGCCGCGCTGGCGCGGGCCTGCGCCTCGGACGCGGACTTCGTCGAGGGCGTCGTCTTCGACGGCGGCACGCTGGTGCTGACGACCGGACGCTTCGTCGAGTCGGCGCCGCAGGTGTCCGACTACACCTTCGAGCGGATCTACTACCGGTCTCTGCTCGAACGCGGCAGCGATCACCTCGCCGTGCGCGACTGGCTGTGGCGCTGGGACACCGACTGGTTCTGGTGCTCGAAGAACCTCGGCGCGCAG
>CAYLZU010000246.1:1297-5261 GCA_964388005.1 uncultured Burkholderiaceae bacterium | reverse complement strand
CTCGGGCGTGATGGCGCCGTTGGTCTCGATCGTCATCACCAGCTTGTCGAGGTCGGTGCGCTGCTCGACGCGCGCGCTCTCGACCGTGTACGACACGCGCTTGATCGGCGAGAACGAGGCATCCAGGACGATGCGGCCGATGGTCTTGCTGTGGTCCTCGCGGAACGCCCGCAGGTTGCCCGGCACGTAGCCCCGTCCCATCTCGACCTTGATCTGCATCTCCAGCCTGCCGCCGCCGGTCAGCTGCGCGATCACATGGTCGGGGTTGATGATCTCGACGTCGTGCGGCAGCTCGATGTCGGCCGCAGTGACCAGGCCCTCGCCTTCCTTGCGCAGGGTCAGCGTCACTTCCTCCCGGTTGTGCAGCTTGAACACGACACCCTTGAGGTTCAGCAGGATGTCGACGACGTCCTCGCGCACCCCGGGCACGGTGGAGTACTCGTGCACGACGCCGGCGATCTGCGCCTCGGTCGGCGCGTAGCCGATCATCGACGACAGCAGGATGCGGCGCAGGGCATTGCCGAGCGTGTGGCCGTAGCCACGCTCGAACGGCTCCATGGTGACGACGGCGGCATTGGCGCCGCTGGTCTCGACTTCGATGGCGCGCGGCTTGAGCATTGCGGTAGCGGTCATGAACGATCCCTCTTCAATACCCTCGGCTCGTTACACCGATAAGGCTGATGGATGGTCTCGGGGCAGATTGCCGGCTGCCCCGGCGCCGGAAAAAAACACGTGGCCGCAGTCGCCTCAGGGCGACGGCGACGGCCCGTCCCTCGTCATCGCGAGTACAGCTCGACGACCAGCGACTCGTTGACGTCCCGGGCGACTTCGTCGCGCTCGGGAAGGCTCTTGAACTTGCCTTCCATCTTCTTCGGATCGACCTCGACCCACGACGGAAAGCCCGACTGCTCGGCGAGCGACAGCGCCTCGGCGATCCGGCCCTGCTTCTTTGCCTTCTCGCGCACGCTCACCACGTCGCCCGGCTTGACCATCATCGAGGGAATGCCGGCCACTTCGCCGTTGACGGCGATCGCGCGGTGCGAGACCAGCTGGCGCGCTTCCGCCCGCGTCGAACCGAAGCCCATCCGGTAAACGACGTTGTCCAGCCGCGACTCGAGCAGGCTGATCAGCGTCGCGCCGGTGTTGCCCTTGCGCTGTGCCGCCTCCTGGAAGTAGCGGCGGAACTGGCGCTCGAGCACGCCGTACATGCGCTTCACCTTCTGCTTCTCGCGCAGCTGCACGCCGAAGTCCGACATGCGGGCACCCGAGATGCGGCCGTGCTGGCCGGGCTTTGAATCGGCCTTGCACTTGGTGTCGAGCGCGCGGCGCGCGCTCTTGAGGAAGAGATCGGTGCCTTCGCGCCGAGAAAGCTTGAGTTTCGCTCCGGTATGGCGAGCCATCTGTTGATTCCTATCCTGCAGGGGTCTGCATTAAGTCCGGGCTGCTGCCCGCAGGCCGCGCGCGGCCGACGGGATTCAGTGCCAGGACACGAGGTTGTCGATGCCCATCGCGGTGAATCCTCCTCAGACGCGGCGGCGTTTCGGCGGCCGGCAGCCGTTGTGCGGCACCGGGGTGACATCCTGGATCGAGGCGATGCGAAAGCCGAGCGCATTGAGCGCCCGCACGCTCGACTCGCGCCACGGGCCGGGGCCCTTGATCCGTACTTCGAGGTTCTTCTCGCCGCACTCGAGCGCGGCGCGGCCGGCCTGTTCGGCGGCGACCTGCGCCGCGAACGGCGTCGACTTGCGCGAGCCCTTGAAGCCCTGGCCGCCGGAGCTGGCCCACGACAGCGCGTTGCCCTGCCGGTCGGTGATGGTGATGATGGTGTTGTTGAAGGACGCGTGCACGTGGGCGATGCCCTCGGCGACGTTCTTCTTGACCTTCTTGCGGGCGCGCTGCTGCGCCGCCACCTGCTGTGCGCTCGGATTCTTGGCCATCGGTGTTCAGTACTCCAGTAAACGGATCAGGCCGACTTCTTCAGCGCCACGCCGGCCTTCTTCGGGCCCTTGCGTGTGCGCGCGTTGGTGCGCGTGCGCTGGCCCCGCACCGGCAGCCCGCGGCGATGGCGCATGCCGCGGTAGCAGCCGAGGTCGATCAGACGCTTGATCGACAGCTGGATCTCGCGCCTGAGGTCGCCCTCGACCGCGACGCGGCCGATTGCATCGCGGATGCGCTCCAGCTCGCCGTCGGTCAGTTCCTTGACCTTCTTGACGTGCGGCACCCCGGCCGCATCGAGAATCGCGCGGCTGCGGGCGCGGCCGATGCCGTAGATCGCCGTCAGGCCGATTTCGGCGTGCTGGTTCGGCGGGATGTTGATTCCTGCAATACGAGCCATGTTGTTCCTCGACTAACTCTTTCAGCGGCCTGACTTGGAAGTTGAGCGCACTCGCCGGCCCGGCCTCATCCCTGGCGCTGCTTGTGCCGCGGATCGGAGCAGATCACCCGGACGACACGCTTGCGCCGGATGATCTTGCACTTGCGGCACATCTTCTTCACCGATGCGTTGACCTTCACTTTTCGACTCCTGACCGCGCCGCGCGCGGAACGCTCTGCATTTGCCTGCCCCCGCAAGCGGAGGAGAAGGGGCGGAGATGGGTTTCCTTCAGCACCGGCGCCCAGTTCCCTACTTCGCCCGAAACACGATCCTCGCCCGCGACAGGTCGTACGGCGTCAGTTCCACCGTCACCTTGTCGCCGGGCAGGATGCGGATGTAGTGCATCCGCATCTTTCCCGAAATGTGGCCGAGCACGACATGCCCGTTTTCCAGCTTGACGCGAAACGTCGCGTTGGGGAGCTTCTCCAGCACCTCCCCCTGCATCTGGATCACGTCGTCCTTGGCCATCGATCCTTTGCGTTCCCCCGCCGGCCCTAGCGCGGCAGTCCGGGCCCGAAGCCCTTGAAGTTCGCCTTCTTCAGCAGACTCTCGTACTGGTGCGTCATCAGGTAGGCCTGCACCTGCGACATGAAGTCCATCGTCACCACGACCACGATCAGCAGCGAGGTGCCGCCGAAGTAAAACGGCACCGAGAAGCGCAGGTTCAGGAACTCGGGCACCAGGCAAACGAGGGTGATGTAGATGGCGCCGGCCAGCGTCAGCCGCATCAGGATCCTGTCGATGTAGCGCGCCGTCTGGTCTCCGGGACGAATGCCGGGGACGAAGGCGCCGCTCTTCTTCAGGTTGTCGGCCGTTTCCTTGCTGTTGAACACCAGCGCCGTGTAGAAGAAGCAGAAGAAGATGATCAGGCCCGAATACAGCAGGATGTACAGCGGCTGCCCCGGCGACAGCGCGCCGGCGAGATCGCGAATCCAGCGGGTGGCGTCGCCGGTGGTGAACCAGCCGGCGAGCGTGGCCGGGAACAGGATCAGCGACGAGGCGAAGATCGGCGGGATCACCCCCGACATGTTGATCTTCAGCGGCAGATGCGAGCTCTGGCCGCCGTAGACCTTGTTGCCGACCTGGCGCTTGGCATAGTTGACCAGGATCTTGCGCTGGCCGCGCTCGACGAACACCACGAAGGCGGTGACCAGCACGATCAGGGCGATGATGAAGATCGCCGCCAGCGGGCCGATGGCGCCGGTGCGCACCAGCTCGAACAGGCCGCCGATCGCGCTCGGCAGGCCGGCGACGATGCCGGCGAAGATCAGGATCGAAATGCCGTTGCCCAGGCCCCGCTCGGTGATCTGCTCGCCGAGCCACATCAGGAACATGGTGCCGGTGACCAGCGACACCATGCAGACGAAGATGAACATGAAGCCCGGGTTCAGCACCAGACCCTGCTGCGACTGCAGCGCCACCGAGATGCCGTAGCTCTGCACGATCGCCAGGCCGAGCGTGGCGTAGCGCGTGTACTGCGTGATCTTGCGCCGGCCCGACTCGCCCTCCTTCCGCAGCGCTTCCAGCGACGGCAGGACGTAGGTCAGCATCTGGAAGATGATCGACGCCGAGATGTACGGCATGATCCCC
>CAYLZU010000246.1:0-1287 GCA_964388005.1 uncultured Burkholderiaceae bacterium | reverse complement strand
CCCCAGCGCGAACACCGAGAAGCGCGACAGCGCGCCGCCGGAGAACATGTTGAACAGGCCGAGGATGCCGCCCTGCTGCGAGTTGAACAGCTGCCGCAGCTGGTCGGGATCGATTCCCGGCACCGGAATGTGGGTGCCGATCCGGTAGACGACGAGCGCCAGCAACAGGAAGGTCAGGCGACGCTTCAGGTCGCCGTACTTGCCTGTCTTGCCGAGGGTTGCTGCCGTGCTCGCCACGCGCGTCCTTCAGTCCGTCGCTACTTCTTGGCCGCGGGCTTGTCGGCTTTCTTCTTGGCGTCGCCAGCCGGCTTGGCGCCGCCCGCCTTTTCGTCGGCCTTGGCAGGCCCCTTCGCCGCAGCCTTCCTGGCCGGCCTGCCTTCGGCCGCGGCGATCGATGCCGCCAGCGCCTTCTGCCGCTCGGCGTAGCGCGCCTGCTTCTTGGCGCTGCGGGTCTTCTCGGCCACCGCGGCCACCGAGCCGCCCGCGGCCTCGATCGCCGCCTTCGCACCGCGGGTGACGCCGATGCCGCGCACCGTGACCTGGCGCGACAACTCGCCCGATTTGATCACGCGGGCATCGATCGCCAGCGCCGAGACCACCCCGGCCTGTTTCAGCGCCATCAGGTCGATCTCGTCGGCCGCGAGCTTCTGCAGGTCGTGCAGGCGCACGACCTCGACGTAGCGGCGCGTCATCGACGTGAAGCCGCGCTTCGGCAGGCGCCGGTACAGCGGCATCTGCCCGCCCTCGAAGCCCACCTTGTGGTAGCCGCCGGCGCGCGCTTTCTGGCCCTTGTGGCCGCGGCCGGCGGTCTTGCCCCAGCCGCTGCCGATGCCGCGGCCGACGCGATGACGCGCGCTCTTGCTGCCCGGCGCCGGCTTCAGATTGTTCAGTCGCATCGTCGATTTCCTTCGCGGCTCAGCCGACCTTCACCAGGTACGCGACCTTGGTGATCATCCCGCGCACCGCCGGGGTGTCCTCCAGCTCGCGCGACTGGTGCATGCGCTTCAACCCCAGGCCGCGCACGGTGGCCTGGTGGTCGGACTTGGCGCTGATCGGGCTCTTGACCAGCGTCACCTTCAGGGTCTTCTTCGTCATTTCGCGTTCCTCAGCCGAGCAGTTCCTCGACCGACTTGCCGCGCTTGGCGGCGACTTCCGCCGGCGTGCGCAGCCGGCCGAGCGCGTTCAGCGTCGCCCGCACCAGGTTGTACGGGTTGGTCGAGCCGTGCGACTTGGCCACCACGTTGCGCACGCCCATGACGTCGAACACCGCGCGCATCGGGCCGCCGG
>CAYLZU010000245.1:0-5263 GCA_964388005.1 uncultured Burkholderiaceae bacterium | reverse complement strand
GGACGCGGAGCCCGGCCAGTAAATGCGGGCGCACGGCGTCGACGGTGACTCCATGCGGTGTCGCCACCCTCATGGGACCTGCGGGCCCGCGCAGGCGATGGCACAGCAGCCGGCCTGCTGCCGCCGGCACTGGCGACGGGCCTTGGAGCTGCGGGCCTGTCGAGCCCACAGCGCAGCGAAGATGGTGATGCGGCGATGACCACTCCCGGCCCCGCGGAAGAGCGGATCGCGCTGCTGCTGGCGCGCGGGCACAGCCAGCGACTGGCGGCGCAACTGGCGCTGCTCGACGCGCGCGAGCAGCTGGCGCCGCTGCGCACCGCCGCCACCACCCTCTCCGCCGCGGCGGGGCTGTTTTCCTCCCGCAGCTCGGTCGGCGGCGCGCTGCGCTCGCTGGCCGGATTCGCCATCGGCAAGCCGCAACTGGTGCTGCCGATCGTCACCCTCGCGTGGAGCCTGCTGCGGCGCCGGCCTCTCGCCCTGACCCTTGCCGCCGCGGCAGCGGCGGCGGCGTGGTGGCTGCTGCGGGGCGAACGCACCCAGGGCGCTGCGGCGCTGCGGCGGCGGCCATGACCGCCGAAGCGGGTTTCCCCCCTGATCCTTCCGCCGTGCGGCCGCGCGACGGCGAGGGCGACCGCTCCAGCCAGGCAGCGGCGAGGCCCCAGCCCGCGAAGGCGCCGGGGACGGCGAACGAAGTGCCGGCAGGGGCGGGCAGCGAACCCGCGGTGCAGCCACCGGCGGCGCTGCAGCGGCTGCATGCGCAGCCGCTGCAGCTGGCGGTGCTCTTCTGCGCCGCCTACCTGGCGCTGGACGCCGGCACCGATCTGTTTGCGGTCGCGCCGACGCGCTGGACTCCTTGGAACCCGCAGGCGGCGCTGGCGCTGACGCTGATTGCCACCGGCGGCCTGCGCTTCGCCCCGGTGGTCGCCGTCGCCGTGCTGCTCGCCGAACTGCTGGTGCGCGATGCGCCCGCCGGCGCCGCCTCGGTGCTGTCGGCGCTGGCGATCGCCGCCGCCTACTCGGCGGCCGGATTCGTCGTGCGGAGCTTCACGCGATGGACGAGATCCGAGGTGTCGCCGCGCGACCTGTCGGCGCTGGTGCTGATCGCCTTAGGCACGTCGCTGGCGGTGGCGGTGCTGCTCGGGCTGACGCACGCGCTGGCCGGCACGGTGGCGCTGGCGTCGCTGCACGTGGTGTCGCTGCAGGTCGTCGTCGGCGAGGCGCTCGGGCTGGTCGTCGCCGCGCCGCCGCTGCTGCTGCTCGCCTCCGGCGCCTGGCGCGCCGAGGAGGCGAGCACCGAGCGGCGCGGCCACCTCGGCCGCGACCTGCTGCTGCTCGCCATCGTGATCGTGGCGCTGCTGCTGATGATCTTCGAGCTGCGGCCGTTCGACGAATTCCGCCTGTCGTATCTGCTGTTCGTGCCGATGTCGCTGTTCGCCATCCGCCACGGCCTGTTCGGCGCCTCGCTGGCGGTGCCGATGGCGCAGCTGGGGCTGATGGCGGCGCTGACGGCGTCGCAGTCGCGCGCGGCGACCGCGTTCGAGTACCAGATGCTGATCCTGGCGCTGGCGCTGACCTCGCTGTACATCGGCCTGCTGTCGTCCGAGCGCGAGCGGGCGGCGCGGCGTCTGGCGGCGCGCGAACGCGAGCTTCGCGAGCAGCGCGACGCGCTGAACGAGACCCAGCGCACCGCCGCCACCGCCGAGCTGGCGGCGGCGCTGGCGCACGATCTGAACCAGCCGCTGTCGGCGATCGGCACCTATGCCCGCGCGGCACGCCTGCTCGCCGAGCGCGACGAGGCCGACCGCAGCCGGCTGTTCCACGCCCTCGACCAGATCGTCGCCGCCAGCGCCCGCGCCGGGCAGTACGTGAAGCGGATGCGCGACTTCTACCGCACCGGCTCGATGGCGAGCGAGCGGGTGGCCGTCGAGGACCTGATCGGACGCGCCGGCGCGCACCTGCGCGACCGCCTCGACCGCGCCGGCATCGTGCTCGAGACGTCGATCGAGCCCGGGCTGCCGCCGCTGCGGATCGACGCCGTGCAGGCCGGCGCCGCGCTCGACAACCTGCTCGGCAACGCCTGCGACGCGCTCGCCCACGCCGAGCGGCCGCGCCGCATCCGCGTTCGCGCCGCGAGGCTGCCCGGTTCGCGCCAGCCGCTGCTGCGGATCACGGTGCAGGACAACGGCCCGGGAGTCCCCGAGGACCTGCGCCCGCAGCTGTTCAAGCCGCTCGCCACCACCAAGCCGCACGGCATGGGGCTCGGACTGGCCCTGTCGCGCTCGATCGCCGAACGGCTCGGCGGCGGGCTTTCCTTCGATGCCGCCAGCGGCGTCACCACCTTCCACCTGGACCTGCCGATCGATGAATGCCGCGCCGAATGATCTGAACGTTTCCGGAAGCTGGGTCTACGTCGTCGAGGACGATCCGTCCGTGCGCGACTCGCTGTCGCTGCTGCTGCAGCTGCGCGGCTTCTCGACCGCCGCCTTCGACAGCGCCGAGGCGTTCCTCGACAGCGAGTCGTTCGAGCGGCCCGCCTGCGTGCTGGCCGACGTGCGCCTGCCCGGCATGTCGGGGCTCGAGCTGCAGCGCCGGCTCGCCGACCAGCACGCGGCGATGCCGTTCGTGGTGATGACGGCGCACGGCGACGTCGCCACCGCGCGCACGGCGCTGCGCGACGGCGCCGTCGACTTCCTCGAGAAGCCGATTGACGAGCAGGACCTGATGGACGCGATCACGGTGGCGCTGCGCAGCGATCACGAGCAGGTCGAGCGGGCGCGCAGCCGCGAGACGGTGCTGTCGCGCATGCAGCGGCTGACCGAGCGCGAGATGGAAGTGTTCGAGCGCGTCACCAACGGCTATCACAACCGCGAGATCGCCGAGGAGTTCGGAATCAGCCAGCGCACGGTCGAGGTCCACCGCGCGCGGCTGATGGAGAAGCTGCAGGCGCGCCGCGTCGCCGACCTGTTCCGCATCCGCTTCGAGCTCGACGGCCCTGCCGGCTCGGCTTCGCCGCCCAGGCCGCTGTCCTGACCCGCCGCGCGCCGCGGCGGGCGGCGCGGCCCGGCGGCGCCGGTGGCACGCCCCGCACCTATACTGCGCGCCGCCCTGCGGGACGGTCGCCACCGAAGCCATGCTCGCCAACCTGCTGCTGTTCGCCGTCGGACTCGCCGCGCTCGTCGCCGGCGCGCGGCTGCTGGTGCGCGGGGCGTCGCGGCTGGCGCTGACCTTCGGCGTCTCGCCGCTGGTGATCGGGCTGACGATCGTGGCCCTCGGCACCAGCGCACCGGAGATCGCCGTTTCGGTCGGCGCCTCGCTGGAGGGCCGCACCGACGTGGCGCTCGGCAACGTGATCGGCAGCAACGTCTTCAACGTCCTGTTCATCCTCGGCCTGTCGGCGCTGATCCTGCCGCTGGCGGTGCACGCGCAGCTGATCCGGCAGGAGGTGCCGATCATGATCGCCGCCTCGCTGCTGCTGATCCTGCTGGCGCTCGATGGCTGGATCGGTCGCGCCGAGTCGGCACTGATGCTGCTGCTGCTCGCCGCCTACACGGGCTTCCTGATCGTCCAGTCGCGGCGCGAGACCCAGGCGACGCGGGACGAGTACGCCGAGGCCGTGACGCGCCGCCGCCGTGACTGGGACCGCCACTGGGCGACGCAGCTCGGGCTGGTCGGCGCCGGCCTTGTGCTGCTCGTGCTCGGCTCCAACTGGCTGGTCGATGCCGCGGTCGCGTTCGCGCGAGCCTTCGGCGTCAGCGAACTGGTGATCGCCCTGACCATCATCGCCGCCGGCACCTCGATGCCCGAGGTGGCGACCTCAATCGCCGCGGCGCTGAAGGGCGAGCGCGACATCGCGGTCGGCAACGTCGTCGGCAGCAACATCTTCAACATCCTCGGCTGTCTCGGCGCCTCGGGACTGGTGGCGAGCGGCGGTCTGCCGGTGCCGCCGGCGGCGCTGGCCTTCGACCTGTGGGTGATGCTGGCGGCGACGTTCGCCTGCCTGCCGGTGTTCCTGACCGGGCGCGAGATCGCCCGCTGGGAAGGCGGGCTCTTCATCGGCTACTACTTCGCCTACACCGCCTTCCTTGTGCTGTCGGCGCGGCACCACGAGGCGCTGCCGGCGTTCTCGGCGGTGATGCTGTCGTTCGTGGCGCCGCTGACGATCGTGACCCTGCTGGTGTCGTTGCTGCGCACCCAGCGCGCCGGAGGGTAGCCGGTGGACGCGGCGCTGCTGCTGCCGGTGCTGGCGCTGCTGCCGTTTGCAGGCAGCGCGCTGGCGCTGATGACGCCGAACTCGAACCGCGTGCAGGCGGTGTCGATCGCCGCCGCGGTGGCGGTGGCGGTCACGGCGCTGACGTTGGCCGCTGCGCCGGCCGTGTTCGCCGGCCACGTGCTGCGCTGGCAGATCGACTGGATGCCGCAGCTCGGCCTGACCTTCGGCTTCCGCATGGACGGGCTGGCGTGGCTGTTCGCGCTGCTGATCGGCGGCATCGGCACCCTGATCGTGCTGTACGCCGCCTACTACCTCGATCCTAAGGATCCGGCGGCGCGGTTCTTCGGCTTCCTGCTGCTGTTCATGGGCGCGATGCTCGGCATCGTGCTCGCCGACAACCTGGTGCTGCTGGTGGTGTTCTGGGAGCTGACCAGCATCTCGAGCTTCCTGCTGATCGGCTACTGGCACCGACGCAAGGACGCGCGCGAGGGCGCCCGGATGGCGCTGGCGATCACCGGCGCCGGCGGCCTGGCGCTGCTGGGCGGCGTGATCCTGCTCGGCCGCATCGTCGGCAGCTTCGATCTCGACACCGTGCTCGCCTCGGGCGAGGTCATCCGCGCCCATGCGCTGTATCCGGTGACGCTGCTGCTGGTGCTGGCCGGCGCCTTCACCAAGAGCGCGCAGTTCCCGTTTCACTTCTGGCTGCCGCACGCGATGGCGGCGCCCACCCCCGTTTCCGCCTACCTGCACTCGGCGACGATGGTCAAGGCCGGCGTGTTCCTGCTGGCGCGGATGTATCCGGCCCTCGGCGGCTCGGACCTCTGGTTCTGGTGCGTGGCGCCGGTGGGGCTGGCGACCCTGGTGATCGGCGCCTACATCGCCATCTTCCAGCACGACCTGAAGGGCCTGCTGGCGTATTCGACCATCAGCCACCTCGGCCTGATTACGCTGCTGTTCGGCATCGACACCCGGCTGGCAGTGGTCGCCGGCGTGTTCCACATCCTCAACCACGCCACCTTCAAGGCGTCGCTGTTCATGGCCGCCGGCATCATC
>CAYLZU010000244.1:0-5265 GCA_964388005.1 uncultured Burkholderiaceae bacterium | reverse complement strand
CGGCAGCGGCACGCCCACCACCGGCAGGATGCCGCTGACCATGCCCATGTTGACGAAGGCATAGGTGAACATGATCAGCGCGATGCTGCCCGCCAGCAGCCGCGAGAAGGTGGTCGACGCGTTCATCGCGATCAGCAGCGCGCGGGTGACCAGCGCCAGGAACAGCACGATCAGCACCAGGTTGCCGACCAGCCCGAACTCCTCGGAGAACACGGCGAAGATGAAGTCCGACGTGCGCTCGGGAATGAACTCCAGGTGCGTCTGCGTGCCCTGCATCCAGCCCTTGCCGAAGGCGCCGCCGGAGCCGATGGCGATCGTGGCCTGCAGGGTGTGGAAGCCCTTGCCGAGCGGGTCGGTGGTCGGATCGATCAACGTCAGCACCCGCGTGCGCTGGTAGTCGTGCATCAGCGTCCAGGCAACCGGCAGCATGCCGATGCCGGCCACCGCCATCGCCACCAGCCATTTCCACGGCAGGCCAGCAAAGAAGATGACGTAGACGCCGGCCGCCAGCACCAGCAGCGCCGTGCCGAGGTCCGGCTGCCTGGCGATCAGCGCCACCGGCAGCAGCACCAGGGCGGCGGCGATCAGGAAATCGACCGTCCGGCGCGACCCTTCCCGGCGATGGAAGTACCAGGCCAGCATCAGCGGCACTGCCAGCCGCATCACTTCCGAGGGCTGGATGCGGGTGATGCCGATGTCGAGCCAGCGAGTGGCGCCCTTGACCGTCACCCCCGCCACGGCGACACCGGCGAGCAGCAGCAGTCCCAGCAGATAGGCCGGCGCCGCCACCTTCTGCAGCGTCGATGGCGGCACGTTGGCGGCGATGAACATCACCGCCGCCGCAATGGCGAAATTGCGCAGCTGGTCGGTGAAGCGCCACGGAAAGTCGTTGGCGGCCGAATACAGCGTCACCAGCCCGACCAGGGCCAGCGCGCCGACGATCGCCAGCAGCGCCGGATCGAGGACCGTGAAGCGGGCGCGCAGCCAGAGCACGAGCGGCGCACGCGCCAGCGGCGGCTTCAGCACGATCTCGTTCACGGCTGCGGTTCCGCCTGCGCCAGCTTCTCGCGCCCGGCCACCGGCCGGGTGTCCGCGGCCGCGGGCCGCGCTGCCGGCGGTCGCGCCGCCGCCGGCGGCGAGCCGGGCACCGAAGGAGCGGGTCCGGCGGCCGCCGGATTCGCGGCCAGCCTCGACGCCGCTGCCGCCTCCGGCGGCAGCCGTTCGCTCTTCAGCGGCCCCATGCCCTCGGGCAGCTTGCCGAGCAGGTAGTAGTCCAGCGCCGCGCGCACGATCGGCGCCGCGGCACGGGCGCCGAAGCCGCCGTTCTCCACCAGCGCGGCGATGGCGATGACCGGCTTCTCGCCCGCTCCGGCGGGGGCGAAGGCGATGTACAGCGAGTGATCGCGGTGCCGCTCGTCGACCCTGCTGGCGTCGTACTTCTCGTTGGCCTTGATGGCGATCACCTGCGCCGTGCCGGTCTTGCCGGCCACCTTGTACGGCACGCCGGCGAAGGCGCCGCGGCCGGTGCCGCTGACGTTCACATCGACCATCGCCTCGCGCACGATGCGGATGTGCTCGGGCCTGACGGGGATCCGGTAGCTCTCCTTCGGCACCGTCAGGCGCTGCTCGCCGGTGATGGCGTCCTCGACGCTCTTGACGAGGTGCGGCTTCATCACCACGCCGTCGTTGGCGAGCGTCGCGGTGGCGTGCGCCAGCTGCAGCAGCGTGAAGGCGTTGTAGCCCTGACCGATGCCGATCGAGATCGTCTCGCCGCCGTACCACTTCTGCCGGAAGCGGCGCATCTTCCACTCGGAGGACGGCAGGATGCCGGTCATCTCGCCGTCGATGTCGATGCCGGTGATCTGGCCGAAGCCCCACGGCTTCATGAAGTCGTGGATGGTGTCGACGCCGAGGTCGTCGGCGAGCTGGTAGTAGTAGATGTCGCTCGACTTGACGATCGAGCGGTGCAGGTCGACCGGCCCCAACGGCACCTTGTTCGAGTCGCGGAAGCGCCGCCCGCCGTACATGAAGAAGCCGGGGTCGTTGATCACCTGCTCCGGGCGGCGCTTTCCGGTCTCCAGCGCCGCCAGGGCGAGGAAGGGCTTGTAGGTCGAGCCGATCGGGTAGGTGCCGCGCAGGGCCCGGTTCAGCAGCGGCTTGTCCGGATTGGTGGTCAGCTCTTCCCACAGGTTCGGATCGATGCCGTCGACGAACAGGTTCGGGTCGACGGTCGGCTTGGACACGAAGGCGAGCACGTCGCCGGTGGCCGGCTCGATGGCGATCAGCGCCCCGCGCCGGTCGTCGAAGGCGCGCTCGATCACCTCCTGCAGCCGGATGTCGATCGACAGCCGCAGCGCGTTGCCGGCCACCGGCGGCGTCAGCGTCAGCGTGCGCATGGCGCGGCCGCCGGCGGTGATCTCGACCTCCTGCATGCCGGTGGTGCCGTGCAGTTCGCGCTGGTAGCTGGCCTCGATGCCGACCTTGCCGATGGTGTCGGCGCCGGCGTAGTTGGCGGCGTCGGGCCAGCTCTCGATGCGTTCCTTGTCGGCCGGCGAGATGCGGCCGATGTGGCCGATCATGTGGCCGCCGATGTCGCCGAGCGGGTAGTGGCGGAACAGCCGCGCCCGCAGCTCGACGCCCGGAAAGCGGTAACGCTGGGCGGTGAAGCGGGCCACCTCCTCGTCCGACAGCCGGGTCCGGATCGGGATCGACTCGGCGCCCTTCAATTCGTCGGCCAGCTTCCGGAAGCGCCGCCGGTCGCGGGGCTGGATGTCGACCACCTGCGCCAGGTCGTCGATCGTCGCAGCCACGTCCTCGACCCGGCGCGGATTGATCTCCAGCGTGTAGGCGGAGAAGTTCTCGGCGATGATGATGCCGTTGCGATCGCGGATCAGGCCCCGGTTGGCGGTCACCGGCACCAGCGCCGTTCGCTGCGCCTCGGCCTTGCGGTGCAGTTCGTCGTGCTTGACGACCTGCAGCCAGGCGAGCCGCGCCACCAGCAGCGCGAACGCGGCCAGGACGAACAGCCCGGCGACGGCGGCGCGACCCCGGAACAGGTCGACTTCCTGCTGCGGGTTGCGGAACGCCTTCATGCCTGAATGCCGCGGTCGAGCCGCCGGCATTCGCTGCCTGCTGCCATGGGCCGCGATTCTATTTGTCTTTGGCGGTCATGACGATCAACCGACGCCAGGAGATCGGCGCCACCGGCAGCTCCCGCGCCGCCGTGAGACCGGACACCCGCGACCAGCTGATCGGAGATCAGATCGGCCTGGTGTCGTCGCGCTCCAGCGGCCTGCGCTGCGGCGCCAGCAGGATCCAGCTCACCAGCGGCCACAGCACGGCGCCGATGGCCGAGCCCAGGAAGTAGCCCCAGCCGGGAAAGGAGCCGCCGACCCACAGCCGCACCGCCAGCGACACGCATTGCGCCAGCAGCAGCAGCGCCAGCACGTGCAGCGCCTGCGCGCCGACCGGAAACCACAGCACGCGCCGGTGCAGCGTGATCGCGCCGTAGGCGAGCAGGGTGTAGGCCAGCGCGTGTTCGCCGAACAGCGCCCCGCCATGGACGTCCATCAGCAAGCCGGCGACGAAGGCGGCGCCGATGCCGACACGGCGCGGCTGGTGGACGTTCCAGAACACCAGCGCCAGCGCCAGGAAGTCGGGCATGCCGACCCCCGGCCCGGCCGGCAGCAGGTTCAGCAGCAGCGCCGCAAGCAGCGTGCCCCAGATGAAGGCCGACCGCGCCGGCAGCAGCAGGGCGCTCGGCCGGTACGCGGCCCGCCCCGGGCCGAGGGCGCCGGCGGAAACCAGTTCGACCGGCTCCGCATGGCGCGGCCGGTTCAGCGCGAACGACGTGCGCAGCGCCTGCCAGAAGCCGGACTTCATCGCCACGCCCGCGCCGCCGACCCGAGGCGCGCGGACACGACGGGCGAGTCCGCGTTCACCGGCGTCCTCCGCGTCGCGGCTCGTCCCGCCGGTCTTCCTCCGGCCGCTTCGGCCGCGCCAGCGGATCGACCGCCAGCACCAGCACATGGACGCGCTCGTCGATGCCGGCGGCAGGCCGCAGCTCGATGCGCGCGAAGCGTTCGGCCTCGGCCCGCTGCACGCCGATGACGGTACCGACGGCCAGGCCGGGCGGAAACAGGCTGTCGATGCCGGAGGTCACCGCCTGGTCGCCGTCCTGGATGTCGGCGTTGGCCGCCATGAACCGCAGCTCGAGGGCGCGGCCGTTGCCGAACACGACGCCGCGCAGGCCGTTGCGCTGCAGCTGCACGGCGATGCTCTGATCGCGGTCGGTGAGCAGCGTCAGCTCCGAGGTCAGCGGGAACACGCGGGTGATCTGCCCCACCACCCCGCGGTCGTCGATCACCGGCTGGCCGGCGCGCACGCCGGAGCGCTGGCCCTGGTCGAGCACCAGCTTGCGCGAGAACGGATCGCGCGATTCGTACAGCACGCGCGCCAGCAGCGTCGGCAGGCGCAGGCTTTCACTGGCCCCCAGCAGGCGGCGCAGCTGGGCGTTCTCGGCCGCCAGCGCGGCCGCCTCCTGCACCCGCAGCGCCTGCTCGGCCGCCTCGCGGCGAAGCCGTTCGTTCTCGTCCGCCAGCCGCGACAGGGTCGTGAAGTACTGACCCACCGCCGCCAGGGCATCGCGCGGCACCAGCAGCAGCCGCTGCACCGGATAGAGCACGAAACCGACGCCGACGCGCACCGTCTCCAGCGCCTGCACGCGCGAATCGACGATGATCAGCGCAATGGCCAGGAAGGAGAAGAACGCCAGCCGCGCGCGGGCGGAAACGCCCTGGTTGAACAGCGGCGGGGGGCCGTGGTCCATGGGCTATGCGGAATGAGGCCGCTGCGCGGCCGATGACGCGCGCGCTCGCGCGCTATGAATCATAGGCGGCGAAGCCGCCGTCATCGCGGCCGCAGGCCGCATCATTTTTCATGGCGCGCAGCGCCTTCAGCCGTGCGCGAAGATGCTGCCGAGCTTGTCCATCCGCTCCAGCGCGATGCCGCAGCCGCGCACGACGCAGGTCAGCGGATCCTCGGCCACCACCACCGGCAGGCCGGTCTCCTCCATCAGCAGGCGGTCCAGATCGCGCAGCAGGGCGCCGCCGCCGGTGAGCATCATGCCGCGGTCGGCGATGTCGGCGCCGAGTTCGGGCGGCGTCTGCTCGAGCGCGATCTTCACCGCCGAGACGATCTGGTTCAGCGGATCGGTCAGCGCCTCGAGGATCTCGTTGCTGGAGATGGTGAAGCTGCGCGGGATGC
>CAYLZU010000243.1:0-5290 GCA_964388005.1 uncultured Burkholderiaceae bacterium | reverse complement strand
CGCCGGCGATGTCGGCATCACCGGCTTCTGCTGGGGCGGTCGCATCACCTGGCTGTACCTTGCCCACAATCCCAGGGTGAACGCGGGCGTGGCCTGGTACGGCCGCGTCGTCGGCGACAAGTCCGCCAACACGCCGCGGCACCCGATCGACGTCGCCGCCTCGATCCGGCAGCCGGTGCTGGCGCTGTACGGCGGCGCCGACTCCGGCATTCCGAACGAATCCATCTACCGCATGATGGCGGCGCTGCAGACCGCCGGCAACACGCGTTCGGAGCTGGTGCTGTACAAGGACGCGCCGCACGCGTTCCACGCCGACTACCGGCCGACCTATCGCAAGGAAGCGGCGGAGGACGCGTGGAAGCGGGCGGTCGCCTGGTTCAAGGCCAACGGCGTCGGCTGAAGCGCTCCCGCCGGCACTGACGAGACGGCCGCGCGCAGCGCGGCCGTCTCGCTTCGGGTGGGTGTTGACGGCTCTGCTAGCCTGAGTTCGGGTTGCTGCCCGAACGCCGTATGAACACCCTGGCCTGGATCGTCATCGCCAACGTCCTGTCGACGGTCGCTTCGATCGGGCTGGCGGCGTGGTTGAGTTTCCGCTTCCTGAGCACCTTGGTGGAGCGCCTGGTCTGCGTCTCGGCCGGTCTGCTGCTGACGGTGGCCTTCACCCGCCTCGTGCCCGAGGCGGTCGAATCAGGCATCGACACCCATGCGCTCGGCTGGGTGCTGCTGGCCGGCATCCTCGGCTTCTTCCTGCTGGAAAAGCTGGCGCTGATCCACCACACCCACCACCACGAAGGCGACCAGCACCATCATCACCACGGCCACGATGCCCAGGAGGCGGGGCGCGGCGGCATCCCGATCCTGGTCGGCGACGCCTTTCACAATTTCGCCGACGGGGTCGTGATCGCGGCGGCGTTCCTGGTCGACTGGCGGGCGGGAGTGCTCGCCACCGCGGCGGTGATGGCGCACGAGATCCCGCACGAGGTCGGCGACTTCATGATCCTGCTCAATGCCGGCTATTCGAAACGGCGCGCCATCGTCTTCAACCTGCTGTCGGGCAGCTCCGCGGTGGCCGGCGGCGTGGTCGGCTTCTTCGTCCTCGATACGATGGAGGAACTGCTGCCCCACGCGCTGCTGCTGGCGGCATCGAGCTTCATCTACATCGCGCTGTCGGACCTGCTGCCGGAGATGATGCGCCGCTCGAAGCTGGCGCAGACGCTGCCGCAGGTGGCGCTGGTGCTGCTCGGCGTGGCAGGCGCGGCGATCATCGGCGCCGCGCTGCACTCACATTGAGCCGCCGCGCGCCGCGGTTCGCCGGCCTCTACGGCTCGGCGCCGGTGGCCACCGGCCGCGACGGATCGGCGACCCACTCGCTCCAGGAACCGGGGTACAGCGCCGCGCCCGGCAGTCCGGCATGCTCCATCGCCACCAGGTGATGGCAGGCGGTGACGCCGGAGCCGCACAGGACCGTCACCGCCGACGGCGGCCGGCCGCCGAGCAGGGCGTCGAATTCCTGCCGCAGCACTTCGCGCGGCTTGAACAATCCCTGGTCGAGATTGTTCTGCCAGGGCCGGTTCCGCGTCCCCGGGATGTGGCCGGCGACCGGGTCGAGCGGCTCGACCCGGCCTTCGTAGCGTTCGGCGGCGCGGGCATCGACGATCAGCTGGTCGTCGCGGCCGAGCATGGCCAGCACCCCATCGGCATCCACGCCTGCCACGAGGCTCGGGCCGATCGCGAAGCGGCCCGGCTCGCGGGAGGCCGGTTCGGTGCTCGACCAGTTGGTCGCCGCCATCCAGGCCGGCCAGCCGCCGTCGAGCACCGCCACCCGGGCGTGGCCGACCCAGCGGGCCAGCCACCACAGCCGCGACGCGAAGGCGCCGCCGGCGGCGTCGTAGGCCACGAGCTGCGTGTCCCTGCCGATTCTCCACGACGAGAACAGCGCCGCGATCGACTCCCTTGCCGGCAGCGGGTGGCGGCCGTTGCGGCCGGTCTTGGTCCCGGACAGGTCGTCCTCCACGTGCGCGAACACGGCGCCGGGGATGTGCCCCTGCCGGTACTGCTCCCGGCCGGCCTCGAAGTCCTCGAGGGAGTGGCGGCAGTCGACGACGCACCAGTCGGCGTCGAACAGGTGCTGCCGCAGATCGGAGACGGAAACGAGGGTCGTGCTCATCGCGGGATGGAACCTGGTTGTTCGGGTTTCGTTCGCGGGCGTCGCTGCGCCAGCCAACCGGCCATGGCGCCGCTGAAGATCACGATCGCCATGCCGGCCCAGCCGAGCGGCGCGATCCGGTCGTCGAAGACGACCATGCCGATCACCGCCGCGAACACGATGGCCGAGTATTGCAGACTGGCGTTGGCCAGGGCGTGGCCGCGGGCGTAGGCGCGGGTCAGCGCCAGTTGCGCCAGCAGCGCGATGATGCCGACGGCGGCGAGCAGCGCCGCGCCTGCCGGCGTCGGCGCCGTGAATCCCGTGATCAGGCTGCCGCCGAGGCCGAGCACGAGGGCCGCGAGCGAGAAGTAGAAGACGATGCGCCACTCGGGTTCGCCCCGGCGCGCCAGGTCGCGGACGAACCAGTAGACGGTCGCCGACAGCAGCCCGCACAGCAGCCCGGCGACGGCCCCCGGCCACTGGCCCTCGCCGAGGCTCGGCCGGAGCACCAGCAGCACGCCGGCGAAGCCGAGCAGCACGGTGGCGAACAGCCTGGGGTCGACGGCCCTGCCCGACCGCAGAGCCGCGGCCAGCACGATGGCGGCGAGGAACAGCGACGAGGTGTAGCCAAGCGCGGTGGCGGTGCCGAGCGGCAGCACCGCGGTCGAATAGAACCACAGGCTCAGCGCCGCGGTGCCGACCACGCCGCGGCGGAAGTGGATCCATGGAACCGGCGTCGCGAGCGGTCGCCGGGTGACCGCGGCATACGCTCCGAGCGCGACCACGCCGATCAGGGCCCGATAGAACACGATCTCGGCGATGTGATGGCTCGCCGCCGCCATCTTCACGCAGGCGGCCATCACGGCGAACAGCGCCGCGGCGGCGAGCATCCAGAGTGATTGCATGAGTGCACACGGCCGCTCCGAAGCGCGAATCCTTCGAGCGCAGCGAGAAGGTACTCCAGTCAGCGCGCCGGGCCGCCCCGTGGGTGAATCCAAGAGCGCCGAGCGCGAGGCTGGTCCAAGGGCGGTCTGTCGGCGGGTCGGAGCACTAGAATCCGGGCATGGCCAAGGCTTCGACCCCGAAGCCGGTTTCCGAGTTGAGCTTCGAGCAGGCGCTCGACGAGCTCGATGCGCTGGTCCGGCGCATGGAAGCCGGCGATCTGAATCTCGACGATGCCGTCGCGTCCTACCGTCGCGGCGCCGAGCTCGCCCGGCACTGCCAGGGCAAACTCGCCGTGGCCGAGCAGGAGATCCGCAAGCTCGACGGCGACATGCTGACCCCGCTCGATCCGGGCGAGCTGCGCGGCGAATGAGCCCGCGCGTCCGATCGGCGGCCCTCCATGGCGCGCACGGCTTCGCCCCCACGGTCGGCACAGTGCGGGCAGGGCATCGCCGCACCATCGTGAGCCGCCGGGGGCTGGAGTGAGCGCCGCCGCCGTGACGTCCGAGGCGTCGAGCCGATCGTCCTTCGACGACTGGGTCCGGGTGCGACTGGCCGACTTCGAGGCCGCCGCCGACCGCGCGCTGCCGCCGGGCGACCGCGAGCCGCAGCGGCTGCATCGGGCGATGCGCTACGCGGCGCTCGGTGGTGGCAAGCGGGTGCGGCCGCTGCTCGCCTATGCGGCAGCCGAGCTCGGCACCGGGACCACCGGGCCCGCTGCGGGGGTGCACGACGTGGCGCTGGCGGTCGAGTTCGTGCACGTGTACTCGCTGATCCACGACGACCTGCCGTGCATGGACGACGACGTGCTCCGCCGCGGCAAGCCGACCGTGCACGTGGCCTTCGACGAGGCCACGGCGATGCTCGCCGGCGACGCGTTGCAGGCGGAGGCCTTCCGCGTGCTCGCCGATTCGCCGCTGCCGGCCGAGCTGCGGGCGCGGCTGGTGGCGATGCTGGCGCATGCCGCCTCCACCGAGGGCATGTGCGGCGGGCAGGCGATCGATCTCGCCGCCGTCGGCCGGCAACTGCCGCTCGAAGAGCTCGAGCAGATGCATCGGATGAAGACCGGCGCGCTGCTGTCGGCGGCGGTGTGCATGGGCGCGGCCGCGGGCGGCGCCGACGTCGCCGCGGCGGCGGCCGCCGCGTCCTGCGGGCGCGCCCTCGGGCTCGCCTTCCAGATCGTCGACGACGTGCTCGATGTCGAGGGCACCGCCGAGACTCTCGGCAAGACCGCCGGCAAGGACGCGCGCGGGAACAAGCCGACCTATGTCTCGGTGATGGGGCTCGCGCAGGCAAAGGCGCGCGCGGCGCAACTGCACCAGGAGGCGCGGTCGGCGCTGGCGCCTTTGGGCGTCCGCGCCCGCCGTTTGCGAGAATTGGCCGACTTCATCGTCGGCCGAACGAGCTGAACCGCCGCCCCGGCCGGCCGCCGCACCCATGACCGAGCTGCTGAAAACCATCGATTCACCGGCCGACCTGCGGCAGCTTCCGCCGTCGCAGCTGCCGCAACTGGCCGACGAACTGCGCGCCTTCGTGCTGGAGTCGGTGTCGAAGACCGGCGGCCACCTGTCGTCGAACCTCGGCACCGTCGAGCTGACGATCGCGCTGCACTACGTCTTCCACACGCCCGAGGACCGCATCGTCTGGGATGTCGGCCACCAGACCTACCCGCACAAGATCCTCACCGGCCGCCGCGAGGCGATGGCCACGCTGCGCCAGCTGGGCGGCATCTCCGGCTTTCCGCGCCGGGTCGAGTCCGAATACGACACCTTCGGCACCGCCCATTCGTCGACCTCGATCTCGGCCGCGCTCGGCATGGCGGTGGCGGCGAGGAACCGCGGCGAGACGCGGCACGCGATCGCGGTGATCGGCGACTCGGCCATGACCGGCGGCATGGCCTTCGAGGCATTGAACAACGCCGGCGTGCTCGACGACATCCGGCTGCTGGTGATCCTGAACGACAACGACATGTCGATCTCGCCGGCCGTCGGCGCCCTGAACCGCTACCTCGCCCGGCTGATGAGCGGCGGCTTCTACGCCGCGGCGAAGAACGTCGGCAAGCAGTTCCTGAAGCCGCTGCCGCCGCTGTTCGAGCTGGCGCGCAAGTTCGAGGCGCACGCCAAGGGCATGGTGGTGCCGGCCACCCTGTTCGAGGAGTTCGGCTTCAACTACATCGGCCCGATCGACGGCCACGACCTCGAC
>CAYLZU010000242.1:0-5298 GCA_964388005.1 uncultured Burkholderiaceae bacterium | reverse complement strand
CGGACCACTTCAAAGCGGGCTGCCGCCCGCTTTTTCGCGGCCGCTGATCGAGGGCTGAGGCCGATACACTTCCGAGGTACAGGAGACCACCATGCCCGCCCGCAAGATAGACAAGACTTCCAAGCCTGCAGGCCGGAGCCCGGCCAGGCGCACAGCGGCACCAGGCAAGGCCACCACGCCGCTGCCGGAATCCATGGTGACCGGCAAGGCAAGCCCGGCCAAGGCTGCCGTCGGCGACAAGCCGGTCTTTGCCTACATCGCCAGTCTGCCGCAGCCGCAGCGCGGCATCGCGGAAAGGGTTGATGTTCTTGCGGCCAAGACGCTTCCCGGCCTGCAGCGCTCCGTGAAATGGGGCATGTCGTACTATGGCGTCGGCGACGGCTGGTGTTTCTGTTGCGGCGGCTTCGCTGGCCACGTCAAGCTCATGTTCATCAACGGTGCGGCGCTCAAGCCGGTACCCCCGGTGACGCCGGTCGCGATGGGCAAGTCTACGCGGGGCGTGGAGCTCAAATCCGTGGATGACCTCGACGATCGCCAGATCGCGGCGTGGATGAAGCAAGTCGCGGCCGTGCCCGGTGTCGGGGGAAAGAAGCGGTAGGTCCGATGACAGATGTCCATCACAAAGGTGTCATGCGGCGGCCTAACAAGAGCATGCAGCGGACGGCGCTGCGCGCCGCCGCTGATGCTGAGCGTTCGGCGTCGAGCCACAAGCTCCCTACGACGAGAGCCCTCAGCCAGACCCCTCGGATCGCCGCCGCGCGGTACGATCGACGCCCATGCCTACCAAGGTGCAGGACTTGCTCGCCATGCTGCACGCAGACGGCTGGTACCAGGTTCGTCAGAAGGGCAGTCATCGGCAGCTCCGTCACCCGACGAAACAAGGAACTGTCACTGTAGCTGGCAAGCCGAGTGTCGAGGTGCCGCCAGTTACGCTGAACAGCATCCTCAAGCAGGCTGGTCTCAAGAAGTGAGGTCCACATGCAGTACTTGGTCGTGATCGAACGGGGTCCTACGAGCTTCGGTGCCTATGTGCCCGATCTTCCAGGATGTATCGCGGTTGGCGAGACCCGTGAAGAGGTCGAGGCGCTGATCCACGAGGCCATCGAGTTCCACATCGGGGGGCTACGCGAGGACAACCTGCCCGTTCCTCAGCCCGCCTCAACAGCCCAGCTCGTCACCGTCGACGCCTAACCCCTCGCTCGAGCCGACCCACTACGGCAGCAGGCGCCGCCTGGCCGCTCCGGGCCATGATGGTCATCGTCCCTCCGCGGCCAGTCGGCACCTGCCTGCGCGGGCGGCTTAGCTCGAACGTTGGGCCAGGCAATGAATCGCATTCTTACTTCGCTGGTCCTGTTCGTAGCTCTGTTTCCCTTAGCTGCTGTCGCCACTGGCGCAGAGATGGGGCCGCTGGGGGGCGTCGTGTTTCTTATGGGCATCGGCGGCGTTGTTTTGCTCCAGTTGGTCACGCTCATCACCTATATCAACCTTCCAGTTCGGTGGCCGCGCTTGCTCCGCGTTTTCCTGGCTGTAGTCCTACCGCCTGTAGTGTTCGGTTTCATTTGGTTGGGGCTTGCACTTTCATGAGCAATCGGCACGAGGCTGGCTCGGCTGCATGGCCCAACGTCAGGCCTCAAGTCCGAAGCATTGCGGCGAAAGGAACTGGAGCTGGCTCGCCGGCGTTTGAAGGAAGTCAAAGATGTCGAGCTCGCTGCGAAAGTTCAAGCGCCAAGCCTTGGCCAAACCCGGGGTCAAGGAGGCAGACGAATCGCTCGAGGAAGAGTTCTCCTTCCTCGACGAGGTACTCAAGGCTCGCGCCGAAGCCGGGCTGACCCAGGCACAAGTGGCGCCACGGGTCGGTACCACGCAGGCGGCAATCGCAGGCCTTGAGTCGGCAACGGGCAAACATTGAGCGGCAGCTAACAATCGCATGCAGTGGGACAGCAAGAAGCGCCGCTCCTCGTCGCTCTGCCTTTTTTCTGCCGGTGGTGCCGGGCGTTGAGTCGGGCAATCACGACGGCCGTCGCACCGGCGCTGCGCGAGTGGCACCGCATCGTCGCCAGCGGCGACCTCGCGGCGCTGCCGGCGCTGCTGCATCCCGAGGTCGTCTTCCGCTCGCCGGTGGCGTTCACGCCCTACCACGGCGCGCCGGCGGTGGCGCTGATCCTGAGCACCGTCTTCGCGGTGTTCTCCGGCTTTGCCTACGAGCGGCAGTTCGCCACGGGCGACGGCTTCGACGTGGCCCTGGAGTTCCGCGCCCGGGCGGGCGGAAGGCAGTTGAAGGGCATCGATCTCATCCGCTTCGACGCCGACGGCCGCATCGTCGACTTCGAGGTGATGATCCGGCCCGCCAGCGGCCTGCAGGCGCTGGCGGAGGAGATGGGCCGGCGGCTGACGGCGGCGATACCAGCTGGCGGACCGCCCCGCACCTGACCCTGCACGGTGCGGGCGGAGGGCGGTGCGCTTCAGCCGGCCGGCTCGTGGTGCCTGGCGGTGACGTAGACGGTGCCGGTGAAGCTGGAGATCGCGGTGCCGTCGGCGCGCGCGACGTCGATCCGATAGACGGCCAGCTTGCGCGAGCGCGAGACCTCGCGCGCGGTGGCGGTGAGTGCGTCGCCGAGGTTGGCGGCCGCCTGGTAGGTGATGTGGGCGTCGATGCCCGCGGCCACCAGGCCGTGCGAGTTCGACGCCAGCCCGAAGGCGGCATCGGCCAGCGCGAAGATCGCGCCGCCATGGCAGGTGCCGTTGAAGTTCAGGTGCTGCGCGCCGACGGTCATCGCCACCGTGGCGTGGCCGGGGCCGCCGTCGACGAAGCGGATGCCGAGCGCGCGCGCGAACGCGTCGGCCGCGGCCAGCCGCTGCAAGGCCCGCAGCGTCTGCGCCTGGCGCTCGGCGGCGGTCATTCGAAGCCGGCCCAGGCGGCGAAGGCCGAGACCGGCTCGCGGCCCGGCTCGAGCGGCGCTTCCGGTGCATCGGGGTCGGCGTAGCCGAGCGCCATGCCGCAGACGACGGTCTCGGTCTGCGGCAGCGCCAGCTCGCGCGCGACCACCTGCGGCAGCTCCATCCAGGATGCCTGCGGGCAGGTGTCGAGCCCGCGCGCGCGGGCCGCGACCATCACGTTCTGCAGGAACATGCCGTAGTCCAGCAGGCTGCCGCGCTCGAGCCGGCGGTCGATGGTGAAGATGAGCCCCACCGGCGCGTCGAAGAACAGGTAGTTGCGCCGGTGCTGCGCGTGCATGGCGGCCCTGTCATCGCGGCCGATGCCGAGCAGTCCATACAGGTCCCAGCCGAGCCGGCGCCGGCGCGCGAGGTAAGGCTCGAACCACGGCGCCGGGTAGTAGCGATACTCGGGCGCCTGTTCGCCGCGGTCGTAGGCCGCCGCGGCAGCGGCGCACAGCCGCTCCTTCGCCGTGCCGGCGAGCACGTGCACGCGCCACGGCTGCGTGTTGGTCCCGCTCGGCGCATGGCGCGCCACGTCGAGGATCTGCTCGACGGTCTCGCGCGCGACCGGCCGCGGCAGGAAGCGGCGCACCGAGCGGCGCGAAACGATCGCGCGGTCGACGGCGGCGACCTCGTCGGCCGAGGGCATGCGGCGCTGGCGCAGCCGCCGGCCGCTTCCCGCAGCGGCGGCGTGCCGCTCGAGCTGGTCCGTCAGCTCGGCGATGCCCTCGCCGCGTGTGGCCACGGTCCTGAGCACGGGCACTTCGGCGCGATCGCGCGCGCGCAGGCGCAGCATCTCCTTCAGGTCGCGCGCGGTGGACTCGGCGGCGGGCAGGTCGGCCTTGTTGACGACCAGCAGGTCGGCGATTTCCAGGATGCCGGCCTTGATCGCCTGCACCTCGTCGCCGAGCCCCGGCGGGCAGACGACGACGCGCGTGTCGGCGATGCCGACGATCTCCACCTCCGACTGGCCGGCGCCGACCGTCTCGACGATCACCGTGTCGAAGCCGGCGGCGTCGAGCACGTCGACGATTCTCCGCGTGCTGTGCGACACGCCGCCGAGGTGCCCGCGCGAGGCAGCCGAGCGGATGAACACGTTCTCGTGCGCGCCGTGGCGGCCCATGCGCACGCGGTCGCCGAGCACGGCGCCGCCGGAGAGCGGGCTCGACGGATCGACCGCCACGACGCCGATGCGGCGGCCGCGGCGGATCAGTTCGCCGAGCAGCGCGTCGATCAGCGTCGACTTGCCCGCTCCCGGTGCGCCGGTGATGCCGATCACGTGCGCGCGGCCGAGCCGGGGCGCGATGGCGGCCGCCATCGCCGCGGCCGCTGGGGCGCCGTTTTCGATGGCGCTGATCGCGCGCGCGACGGCCCGGCGGTCGCCGGCGAGTAGCGGCGCGAGCAGCGGGTGGGCGGGGGCGTTCATCGCGGATGAGAGGCACTGCGCTTCGGGAGCCCGCAGCATCGTCGCCCCGGCGCAGGCCGGGGCCCAAGTTCGTCGCCGCCCGATTGGGTCCCGGCCTGCGCCGGGACGACCCGCGCTACGTTCACACCATCGCCTGCACGTGGCCGAAGCCCAGTTCGCGCCGAAGCCGTGCGCAGATCTCGCCGTGGGTGCAGCCGGCCTCGGCGGCCTCGACCACGGCGCCGAAGACGTTGGCACGCGGATCGTTGGCGGCGCGGGCGAGATCGTCGAGCGCCCTGGCCACTGCGGCTGCCGAGCGCGCCGCCTTGAACGTCTTGAACGCTTCCAGGTGCGCGCGCATCGCCGCTGGGTCGGGGCGCGCCTGCGGTCGCCGCGCGGACTTGTCCTCCTCGGCCTGATAGGCGTTGACGCCGACGACGGTCTGCTGGCCGGACTCCACCTGCTGCTGGAAGCGCCGGGCGGAGTCGCCGATCATCTTCTGCACCAAACCGCTTTCGACCGCCGCGTACATGCCGCCGGCGTCCTCGACCAGTTCCATCACGCGCAGGATCTCGGCCTCCATCTGGTCGGTCAGCCGCTCGACGTAGAAACTGCCGCCGAGCGGGTCGATGACGTCGGTCAGGTGCGCTTCCTCGCGCAGGATGTTCTGGGTGGCGATGGCGATGCGCGCGCCGTGGTCGGTGGGCGTCGACAGCGCCTCGTCGTAGGCGTCGGTGTGCAAAGACTGCAGGCCGCCGAAGATGCCGGCCATCGCCTGCACCGCGACGCGGGCGATGTTGTTCAGCGGCTGCTGGCGGGTGAGGTCCACGCCCGAGGTCTGGCCGTGGAACTTGAAGCGCCACGAGCGCGGGTCCTTCGCGCCCAGCTGCTCGCGCGCCAGCCGCGCCCAGATGCGGCGGCCGGCGCGGAACTTGGCGATCTCCTCGAAGAACGAG
>CAYLZU010000241.1:0-5305 GCA_964388005.1 uncultured Burkholderiaceae bacterium | reverse complement strand
CCGAGCCGGCCGGGCCTGCAAGCCCGGCCGTGGAACAGCGAGCGCAAGCGAGCGTGCGGGCATCACTTCAGCTCACGTCGCCCGGCCGCGCGCCGAGGGTCAGGTAGGCGTGCAGGTCGTGGGCGAAGCCGTCGAGTTCGGAGAGCAGCTTGCGGTTCACCCGCGTGAAGGCGTTGTAGCCGAGCACGGCCGGCACGGCGACCGCCAGGCCGAGCGCGGTCATCAGCAGCGCCTCGCCGACCGGGCCGGCGACCTTCTCGATCGCGATCGCGCCGCTGGCGGCGATGCCGATCAGCGCGTGATAGATGCCCCACACGGTCCCGAACAGGCCCACGAACGGCGCCGTGGCGCCGACCGAGGCGAGCAGCGTCTGACCCGCCTCGAGCCGCGCCGCCGCTTCGTTGATCCGCTGCCGCAGCGCCCGCGTGATCAGTTCCGAGCGGTCGGTGCGCGCCGCCATGCTGGCGGCGTCGAACTGGCGCGTCGCCGCCTGCTGCGCCGAGGCCGCCAGCGGGACGAACAGCGATTCCGAGTCGAGCGGACGGAAATCGGCGATCGCCTCGTCGATCGACCGCGCCGACCAGAAGCGGTCGAGCGCCCGCGAGGCGCGGCGCACCCGCAGCCAGGCCCAGGCCTTCCACAGGATCAGGAACCAGCTCGCCACCGACATCGCCAGCAGCAGCCAGGCGGCGGCGCGGATCACGACGTCGGCCTGCGCCCAGTAGTGGGCGATCCCGAGGGCGTTGACGTCCATCTCTCGCCCGCCTACAGCCCGAGCACGTCTTGCATGTCGAACAGGCCGCGCGGCTTGCCGGCGACGAACCGCGCCGCGCGCAGGCTGCCGAGCGCGTACGGCATGCGGCTGCCGGCGCGGTGGGTGATTTCGATGCGCTCGCCGGTGCCGGCGAACAGGACGGTGTGGTCGCCGACGATGTCGCCGCCGCGCACGGCGGCGAAGCCGATCGTTCCCGGCCGGCGCTCGCCGGTCACGCCCTCGCGGGCGTAGACGGCGCGGTCGGCGAGCGCGCTTGCCTGCGCCGCGGCGATCACCTCGCCCATCTTCAGCGCCGTGCCCGACGGCGCGTCGACCTTGTGCCGGTGATGCGCCTCGATGATCTCGATGTCGTAGCCGGAGGCGAGGATCCTCGCCGCGACATCGAGCAGCTTCAGCGTCGCGTTGACGCCGACGCTCATGTTCGGCGCCAGGACGATGGCGATCGACTCGGCGGCGTCGCGGATCGCAGCCTTGTCCTTGTCGTCGAACCCGGTGGTGCCGATCACCATCTTCACGCCGGCGCGGCGGCAGGCGTCGAGGTGCGCGGCCGTGCCCTCGGGGCGGGTGAAGTCGATCAGCACGTCGGCCTCGGCGATGCGGTCGAGGTCGGCGCCGATCGTCACGTTCGTCCGCCGGCCGAGGAAGTCGCCGCAGTCGCGGCCGAGTTCGGCGCTGTCGGCGCGATCGAGCGCCGCCGTGACCGTCACCGACGGATCGGCGAGCGCCGCCTCGATCAGCATCCGGCCCATGCGGCCGCCGGCACCGGCGATGGCGAGCCTGACGGTCACGACGACGTCACAGGCCGCCGGTCGGCGACGTCGGTGAAATGATGTCGACCTCGGTCTGCGGGTCGACGTCGCGCGAGCGGATCGGCGCCGCCGCCGATGGCGGCGGCTTCGGAGCCGCCTTCGGGTTGCGGCCGAGGATGAGGTTGTCGGCGAGCGCCTCGTTGGGCATGTCGTCCGAGACGAAGCGCTCGAGCCGGTTGTCCTTGAAGTGCACCACCAGCCGCCGCGACTGGATCTCGTTGCTGTTGCCGCGCTTGAGCCGGTAGACGTAGTCCCAGCGGTCCTGGTGGAAGACGCTCGCCAGCGCCGGCGTGCCGAGCAGGAAGCGCACCTGGTCGCGCGTCATGCCCACCGTCAGCTGCTCGACCATCTCCTTGGTGACGACGTTGCCCTGCTGCACGTCCGGCTCGTACGGCTTGAGGAAGTTCGGCATCCGGTCGGCGACCGACTGGCAGCCCGCGGCCGCGACGAGGGCGGCGGCGACGGCGAGCTGGAGCGGGATGCGGGACAGCATGGCGATGCGGGGCGGCAGAGGGTCGAGGGCTATGATAACGGCGCTGTCCGCCTCGCGCGCCCGCGCTGCCTTCGCTGCCGATGACCAGCCGCCCGCATCCCGTCTCCTCCGAGCTGAAGGCCAGTGGCCTGAAGGCGACGCTGCCGCGGATGAAGATCCTCGAGATCTTCCAGCGCTCGTCGCAGGACGGCGTGCGCCACCTGAGCGCCGAGGACGTCTACAAGGCGCTGCTGGCGGTGAATCTCGATGTCGGGCTGGCGACCGTGTATCGCGTGCTGACCCAGTTCGAGCAGGCCGGGCTGCTGACCCGCAGCAACTTCGATTCCGGCCGCGCGGTGTTCGAGCTGAACGAGGGCGCGCATCACGACCACCTGGTCTGCCTCACCTGCGGCCGGGTCGAGGAGTTCGTCGACGCCGAGATCGAGCAGCGACAGAAGCGGATCGCCACCGAAAAGGGCTTCGCGCTGCGCGACCATGCGCTGGCGCTGTACGGCGAGTGCACCAAAGACCGCTGTCCGCACCGGCCGAAGGATTGAGCGCGCGCTAACGAGGGGACTTCGCTGCTGCCGGCATTGCCGCGCCGAGCAGCGCCGCACGCGCGGCGACGGCGGTCTCGGGAGAGTCGGCGAACACGCCGTCGACGCCGGCGGCGAGCGCGAGTTCCAGTTCGCGTTGCGGCCGGCCGCGCAGGTTCGCCGGCAGGAACGCATCCTCGTTGCGGAAGGTCCAGGCATGCACGGCCAGGCCGAGCGCGTGCGCTTCGGCGGCGAGCGAGGTCGGTTCGCCAATGGCGCCGGCGGCATCGCGGGGGAAGATGAGCGTCTTCGCGACGCCGATCGCCTGCACCTGCGCGGCGAGCTGGCGCAGTTCGGGCGCCGGGACCGGCCGCGCGAGCAGCATCACCCGCGGCGCGTCGGAGTGCTCGGCGAACCGGAGCAGGGCTGGCAGTTCGAAGCTCTGGACGAAGGTCGGCAAGGCCTTGGCGGCGTCCGATCGCAGCGCGTCGGCAAGCCGCTTCTCCACCGCCAGGCCGACCGAGTCGAAGTGCGCCGCGTGCTTCAGTTCCGGATAGATGCCGATGCGCCGACCGCCGGATGCGCCGGCGCGCGCGGCGAGCGCGATCACCTCCTCCAGTGTCGGGATGCCGAAGCGGCGGTCGAACCCGGCGTTGCGCGGCCGGACCTGCGCGAAGCGCTCGATCGCACGCAGTTCGCGGATCTCGGCGAGCAGGAAGTCCTCGCTGAACCAGCCGCTGACCTCCTTGCCGTCGACGCGCTGCGTGCGCCGCCTCGCGGCGTATTGCGGCCGCTCGGCGACGTCGGTGGTCAGCGACAGCTCGTTCTCGTGCCGCGCGATCAGTACCCCGTCGCGGGTGACGACGAGGTCGGGCTCGATGAAATCCGCCCCCTGCTCGATCGCCAGTTCGTAGGCGGCGAGCGTGTGCTCCGGCCGGTGGCCGCTGGCGCCGCGATGGGCGATCACCAGCGGCGGCTGGCCGTTCAGGGTGGCGTGTGGCCAGCGCGGCTGCGATCCGGCCCGGGCCGCAAGCGCGCAGCCGGCCGCGGCGGCGAGCAGCCGCCGGCGCGTGGCGCTCGCCGGCGGCGTCATCGGGTCGATGGCGAGGCGCGGAGCCGCCGGCGGATCAGCGGTCACGACGCCAGCAGCTCGCGCGCGTGCTTGCGCGTGGTCTCGGTGATCTGCGCCCCGCCGAGCATGCGCGCCATCTCGTCGATGCGCGCCTTGCGGTCGAGCGGCTCGATGCGGCACACCGGCCTGCCGTCGGCGCCTTCGAGCTTGCTCACCAGCAGGTGCTGGTCGCCGCGCGCCGCCACCTGCGGCAGGTGGGTCACGCACAACACCTGGCGGTCGGCGCCGAGCCGCTTGAGCAGCCGCCCGACTGTCTCGGCCACGGCGCCGCCGATGCCGGCGTCGACCTCGTCGAAGATCAGGGTGGCCACAGGCGTGGCGGTGGCGGCGATCACGGCGATCGCGAGGCTGATGCGCGCCAGTTCGCCGCCCGAGGCAACCTTCGCCAGCGGCTTCGGGCTGACGCCGGCGTGCCCGGCGACCAGGAACTCGGCCCGCTCCAGCCCGGTGGCCGAAGGCTCGCAGGATGACAACGCGACCTCGAAGCGGCCGCCGGCCATCGACAGGTCCTGCATCGCCCGGGTCACCTCGCGCGCCATGTGTCTCGCCGCCTGAGCCCGCTGCCTGCCCAGCGCCGCCGCGGCGCTGTCGTAGGCGGCGCGCGCCAGCGCCTCGCGGCTCCGGAGCGCATCGAGGTCGCCGGAGGCCGCCAGGGCGGCGAGCTTCCCGCGCGAGGACTCCAGAAGGGAGGCGAGCTCGTCCGGCGCGCAGCGGAACTTGCGCGCGGCGCCATGCAGTTCGGCCACCCGTGCCTCGACCTGCGCCAGCCGCGCCTGGTCGAGGTCGGCGCGGTCGAGATAGCGGCTCAGGGTCCGCGCCGCGTCGTCGAGCTGCGCCCGCGCGCCGGCAAGCGCTTCGATCGCCGGCGTCAGCCGGGCGTCGAACTCGGCCAGCCTGCCCAGCCGCTCGGCGGCGACATCGATCCGCGCCAGGGCCGAGTCCTCGGCCTCGGCAAGCTGGTCGACTGCCGTCTGCGCGCCCTCGAGCAGGCTGGCGCCGTGGGCGAGCCGACGGTGCTCGGCCTCGACCTGCGCCCACTCGTCGGGCTGCGGTGCCACCGGCGTCAGCTCGTCGACGATCCAGCGCAGCCGGTCCTGCTCGGCCCGTGCCGCCCCTGCCATTGCCTGTGCGTCGTCGAGCGCCTTCACCGCCTGCCGCCAGTCGGCGTAAGCGGCGGCGGCCGCGCGCGCCTGCGCTCCCAGGCCGCCGTGCGCATCGAGCAGCGCCAGCTGCGCCGCTGGCCGCAGCAGCGACTGGTGCGCGTGCTGGCCGTGGACGTCGAGCAGCAGGTCGCCGAGCTGCCGCAGCTGCGCCAGCGTCACCGCGGCGCCGTTGATGAAGGCGCGGCTGCGCCCGCCGGCATCGATGGTCCGGCGCGCCAGCACGGTATCGCCGTCGCCGTCGAGTGCGTTCTCGCGCAGCCAGGCGGCGACTTCGGCGCCGGCGCGGAATTCGGCGCCGACCTCGGCCCGCGCCGCGCCTTCGCGCACCACGTCGGCCTCGGCGCGCTCGCCGAGCGCCAGCTGCAGCGCGTCGATCAGGATCGACTTGCCGGCGCCGGTCTCGCCGGTGAGCACGGTG
>CAYLZU010000240.1:3452-5306 GCA_964388005.1 uncultured Burkholderiaceae bacterium | reverse complement strand
GGCCAGGGCGGCGGCGTAGGCGGAGCCGCCTGTCCTCGCATCCGAGTGGTTCTGCCGGCGCCGCCGGGCGTGCAGTGGAAGTTCGGCGCGATAAGGCCGTGATCTGGCGACCCTTGCGGCGCGTCCTCGAGTCCGGCGAACCGGAGCGCAAGTCTTGCGGCTCACGGCGCGAGGCGCGCTTCGGCCGCCCTGCCGCCGGCCTTCCGGAAGCTGACCTTGACACCGATGCGGGAGCCGAGGCGATTGAGGATCGTCATCAGCCGGTCGACGGTGAAGCGCCCGAGGTCGGCGTTACGGACGCGGGAGAAGTCCGCTGCGGCAATGCCGGTCTGCGCGTGGGCCTGGCGCACACTCAGGCCCTGCCTGTCGAGCGACTTGATGATCTCTGCCGCAAGGATGGCCTTCAACTGCTTCACATCGGCGCCCGCATGGCCAAGGTCGCGGTAGACGTTCCCGCTGCCGCGGACGATGTCCAGTTTCTCAGCCTTCATTTCACTTGCTCCTTCAGTCGCTTGAGCCGTTCCTTGGCGAGATCGACTTCGTGCCGCGGTGTCTTGATGCCCTAGGTCGATTTCTTCTGAAACGCGTGGACGACCCAGAGCTCTTCGCCAGGCTGAACGGCATACACGACCCGAAACACATCACCCCGGTGAGACAAGGCGATCTCGAAGACCCCCGCGAGCCAAGGCCCTTCATCGGCTTGGCGATATCGACCTTGCCGCCCTCGGCGGCAATCGTGAGTGCCGCGAGGCAGATCGACTGCGCCGCCTGCGGAAAGCTGCTGAGGTCCTTCCGGGCGGCGCTAATCCAGCTTGATGGGCCGGGGTTGCTCTCGTCATCGTCTGCGACTGTGTCGATGGTGTCGGGTACGCCAACGACGGTCAAGGCTGGCGCATGGCAAGAAGCCGGACCAACAAGCGGCGGCGGCGCCAGCCGCTTCCGGCGCGGCGAAGCGGGCGCCCGGTCCGACCGCAGTCCATCGCTTCCGGCAGCTCGAACAATGGGTGGACGGGCCGATGACGGATCGACGGGAGCGGAGAACAAACCGCCAGGGCCGCTGCCTGCGTCGCGGAGCGCGCCAGTCCGAGAGCAGCGCTCCGCGCTGCGGCCGCTCGTCGCGGTCGGCGAAGCACCGATCAACGATGGCGGCGCTGGCGCTGCTCGTCGCCGAGTCGGCGCCGAAAGACAAGGAGGTGATGATCCGGCTGGTGATGAACATGCTGGCGGGGCCGCAGCCGTGAGCAGGAAAGGCAAGCTCATCAGGCGTGGCCCGCTCAAGGGCAAGCGCGTGAGTTTTGCGCCGGCGGACCGCATCGAGGACTACGCGGCTCTGGCCCGCGAATTCATGGCGCGCGTGGTCGAACTCGAACCCGGGGATTGCCTGCTCTCCGACGAGTCGGAAGTAAACGACTTCACGGGGTTCGGCGAATGGGATGCCGCCGCGACCTGGCAGCGGATCGAGGAGATCTTCGGCGTCGGCGGCGCGGAGGTCGGCAGCGAACGTCTCGTGGACCTCCTGGCTGCGATCGCCGAGCGCAGGCGGGTTCAGTGAGAAGGCCTGCGGTTTCCTTCCGCGCGCCGCGCTGCCCGCTGCAGGAACCGCGCCCGGCGCATCGGCGCCGCTTCCACGACAGGCTGCCGGTGGGCGCGCCCGCAACGGCGGTCCGGTCGGCGCGGCTGGTTTCTTTGCTCCGCGTCAACGATCGGCGGGTTCAGCGCCGCCGCGGCGGCCAACACTTGCGAGATGTCAGGGATTGCCCGAGGCCAGCCCGGAGACTTGCGTCTGTGGTTGGACGGAGTAGCCCATGACCATTCACCTGCGCATGCAATGGCCGTCGGCGGCGGTCAGCCTGC
>CAYLZU010000240.1:0-3442 GCA_964388005.1 uncultured Burkholderiaceae bacterium | reverse complement strand
GCTGGCTAACGAGGTCCACTTCCTCGAGATCGGCCTCGACGCGAAGCCCGCCGACCGCCTCGACGCGGCGAAGGACACGCTCGCCAGCATCCGGCGCGCGCTCGAAGACGCGATGGAGACCGACGACGCGGCCGACCGCGAGGAGATCGCCGCCCGCCTGGCGGCGCTGCTGCACGCCCTCGACGACGCCGGGCTGTCGCTGACGGCGACCGTCGAGCAGCAGGTGGTCGAAGGTGCCGACGGGGTGACGCACATCGACGTGCTCGGCATCGTCGCCGGACGGCGCGCCGCATCCGGGCGGCAGGCCACCGCGGTCGACCGTTCCTTGGCAACGGCGCCCTGACCCCGGCCGCCGCGACTTGACGCCCGCCGCCGGCGCGGCCTCGTCCATCTGGCTGCCTGCGCCCGGCATCGCCCGGGCCGATCCGGCATCGCGCCGCTTGGCGACAGGCATGCCGGCTGGCGCCTTTGCCCTCGCCGCGAAGTCGACCTCGACCCGGCTTGGCACCGTGCGTGCAGCCGAGCCGGCACGGCGAGCCGGGCGTCGCGATCGGCTCGTTGTGCAGACAAAAGGCACACACGGCGTTAGACTCCGGCCGCGGTGAAGCCCTTTCGCTGGTCCCCGGAGAAGAACGAGCAGCTCAAGCTGGAGCGCGGGGTTTCCTTCGAGCAGATGGTCGTCGCAATCGAGGCGGGCGGCCTGCTCGACATCCTGGAGCACCCGAATCGCGCGAAGTACCCGAAGCAGCGGCTGCTGATCGTCGCCAGCGACGGGTACGCGTACCTGGTGCCGTTCGTCGAAGAGGCGGACCACTTCTTTCTCAAGACCGTGATCCCGAGCCGCAAGGCAACACGAGACTTCCTGAGCAACGATGGCCAAGTTGAAGCAGACCGATCCGTACGAGACCGAACTTCTGTCCGCCTTCGAAAAGGGCGCCCTGAAGTCCGTCGCCACCAAGGCCGAGCTGGCTCGGTTCAGGGCGGCGGCCCGCGCGACCGCGATCAAGGACCGGCGGGTGAACATCCGGCTGTCCTCCGGCGACCTGCAGGACATCCAGGTCAGGGCGCTGGAGGAAGGCATGCCGTACCAGACCCTCATCGCCAGCGTGCTGCACAAGTACGTGACAGGCCGGCTCACCGAGCACCCGACCGATTCGGCGTCGACCGCGGAGCGGCGAAGCAAGGCAGCAGGTCGCCGCGCGGGCAAGACCGCCATTTAATACGGCCGGCGATATGCCGGTGGTGGCGCCACCAAGCGACCCGAGCCGACCGCGACGCCCACCGGTCTCGCTGGCGACCTCGTCCGTTACTGAGCCTTCACGGGCAAGTCAGAACACCATCAACCGGCAATCCGCCTTCGCCGCCGCGCCGGCGATCCCCGTCATCTCGTCGATCAGCGCCTCGCCGGCCGCGCAGCGGGTCGATGTCGAAGTCGTCGCGCCGGTCGAACGGCGGCGCGAGCTTCCCGGCCAGCCGCGGCGCGAGCCGCGCGGCGTACGCATCGCCGTCGAGCAGGCCGGTGCGTTACTCCTCGGGCAAGAGTTCCTGCTCCGGCAAAAGGGCGCGCGAGGGTTGCGGCCGCAGCTGAAAGCTCGCGGTGCCGCTCAGCCGCGCGGGCTCGACTTCCGGATACCTACAATCCTCAGTCAGCGCGCCCCGGTTCCCGCGCCGCGGCGCAGTGAAGCGCAACGTCGGCCCTGGGGCGTCGCCCGTCGGCTGCGCGCGGTTGGGCGCCAACAAGAAAGACATCCCATGACGACGAGCTTTCTGCATGCTTTGCGTCGGACCGGTTCGGCGAAGTGGCCCATCGCCCCTCGCCTCGTAGCGGCCCTGCCGCTGGCAGGCTTCGGGTCGTTTCACCTGACCGGCATGACTCCATTGATGGAAATCCTCGAGCTCGCGGGGATTCCGTTCCCATCGCTCAATTACGTCCTCGCGCCGGCCCTGATGGTCCTTGCGGGCCTTTCACTCGGCCTGGGCTTCTACGCCCGGCTCGGCGCGGTACTGGGAATCGGGGCGATGACCGTGGCCACCTATAGCAAGCTCGTGATCACCGAATGGCCAGGTCCGGTCGAGCCTCCGCTGGCGCTGCCGCTCGTCGTCATGGCCGCCTGCGTCATCGTCCTCGTGGTCGGCGCCGGCGCCTGGAGCCTGGATCATCGCGCGATGCAGCGGCAAGGCGCCTCCTGGCGGGCCTGACGCGTTCGTCTCGCGTCACCACCCCGCGCTCGCGGATCCGAAGCGCGGCGACGACGCCCCGCCCAGGTCGGCATGTCGGGTGGACCTGCTCGACGACCGGTTGCCTTGTCCGCAAGCCGCGGCTCGATCGCCGCTGGTCGGCGGGGCCGGCGCCGACAGCCCTGGCGTAATGGGACAGAACACGGGTCAGAACACCAGCACCCGGCAACCCGGTTCGACGGCCGCACCGGCAACCGTGGCCGCCCCGGCGATCCCCGTCACTTCCGCAACCATCGTCTCGCCGCGCCGCCGTTCGTTCAACGCCATCGCGCAGGCGTACATCCGCACGCCGGCGACCGCGGCCTCGCGGATGAAGTCGCGCACGGTCTTGGTCCGCGCCTGGTCGGTGAAGGCGCGGTCGGCAACGCCCTCGAAGAGCCATTGCACGGCTCCGGCGGTGAAGTGCATCTCGACGTCGATCTCCAGCGCGCGGGCGGCGAGCGCGTAGACGAAGGGCGCGGCGGCGCGGTCGGCGGCGGTGGGGTCGGCCGACCACATCACGATCAGCAGCTTGTTCGCGGCGTCGGTCATCGCCTCACCAGCCGCGCAGCGGGTCGATGTCGAAGTCGGTGCCGTGGTCGATCGGCGGCGCGAGCTTCTCGGCCAGCCGCGGCGCGAGCCATTGCGCGTAGGCGTCGGCATCGAGCAGGCCGGCGCGCTCCTCCTCCAGCGCGATGGGGCGGACGCGGAACATCCAGCCGGCCGCGTACGGCTCGCGCTCGATGACCGTCACGTCCTTGAGCACGGCCGGGTTGACCTCGACGATCTCGCAGGAGATCGGCGCGTGCACGGCGACCGCGGTCTTGGCGGTTTCCATCACGCCGAGCGAGCGGTCGCGGGCGATCCTCATGCCCACCGGCCGCGGCGTGAACAGCATGAACTGGCCGTGGTGCGCGACCAGGTGCGTGGCGCCGACGGCGGCCAGCCCGTCGGGCTCCAGCCGCACCCACATGTCCTGCTCGGGGGCGTAGAGCACGCCGCGGTCGAGCCGCGCGAGCAGTGCCTCGGTCGATTCGTCTGCCATCTGGCCCTTGAACGGAGCGGCTTCCTTCATGGCTGGGGGAGCACGAGGGCGCCAGCCGAGCCCCCTCGTTCCCCTGGATGCGGGCCGGCGATCATCGCCGGCCACGCCATGAACATCGCCAGGCGCTGTTCATGGCGGAAGAGTATGGGAGTCGAACCCACCCGGGATTGCTGGCAACCC
>CAYLZU010000239.1:0-5308 GCA_964388005.1 uncultured Burkholderiaceae bacterium | reverse complement strand
ACGCGCTTGACGTACTCCTCGGCCATCTCGTTGAAGATGTCCTTGGCGCCCCAGGCGCCCTGCATCTTGATGACGACCGGCGACTGCGCAACAGCCACCATCGGCGCGGCCAGCGCCGCAGCGCCGGCGGCGGCCGAGGCGCCGAGGAAGCGGCGGCGTTGCGGCTTGGTCTGGGACTGCGGCGAGAGTTGAGTGGTTTGGTCGGACATGAGGGTCTCCTTGGCTTGCCAGCTTGTCGATCAAAAGTGGCGCCGGGCCGTGCGTGGGGCAGCTGCCCGGGACCGGCTTCCTGAACTGCCGGTGGGCACCCGCAGCCGTACGGCTGACGGCGGCCACCGAGGTTCGAATCGGCTTATAGCGTATCGGCCCCGCCTTGGGAATCGGTAGCCATGCCGAACGCCGTCGCGGCGGGCCTCCCTGCTAGAAGAACCCGACCCCGACCTGGAACACCTTCTCCACGCGGGCGATCATCCGCTTGTTGGCGACGAACACGATCAGGTGATCCTCGGGCTCGATCACCGTGTCGTGGTGCGCCATCAGCACGCGAGCGGTGTCGCCGTCGCCGCGGATGACGGCGCCGATCGTCGCCCCCTTGGGCAGCTCGATCTGTTCGATGCGGCGGCCGACGACCGCCCTGCATCAGCTCGCCGTAGCTCTTGCGGTTGATCAGCGCGATCGTGCGCCGCGCCCCCATCCGCTTGGCCAGCAGCGCGCTCATGATGTTGTTCTCGTCGTCGTTGGTGAGCGACGCGAACAGGTCGCACTCGGCCACCCCTTCCTCGTCGAGCAGGTCCTCGTCGGTGGCGTCGCCGTGCAGCACCAGCACCTTGTTCGACACCTGTGCCGCCAGGTACTCGCAGCGGCGCTTGTTCGCCTCGATGATCTTGACGTTGAAGCCGGCGCCCCAGTCGATGCCCTCGCCGGTGTCGAGCGCGCGCGCCAGCCGCAGGCCGATGTTGCCGCCGCCGGCGATGATGACCCGCTTCACCGGCTTGTCCATCCGCCGCAGCTCGCGCATCACGGCGCGGATGTTCTTGCTGGCGGCGAGGAAGAACACCTCGTCGCCGGGCTGGATCACCGTCGTCCCCTCGCACTGGATGCTGCGGTCGTTGCGGAAGATGGCGACGATTCGGGTGTCGACCCCGGGGATGTGCTTGCGCAGATCCTGGATCGGATGCGACACCAGCGGGCCGCCGGCGAAGGTGCGCACCGCAATCAGGCTGGCGCGGCCGTCGGCGAAGTCGAGCACCTGCAGCGCCTCGGGAAACTCGATCAGCCGCAGCAGCAGGTCGGTGACGCTCTGCTCCGGCCAGATGACGTGGGTGACGCGGAAGCCCTCGTCGCCGAGCAGCCGCGGGTGCTTCTGCAACTCGGTGTTGCGGACCCGGGCGATCCGCGTCGGCACGTTGAACACGTCGGCGGCGATCTTGCTGGCGACGAGGTTGACCTCGTCGACCGCGGTCACCGCGATCAGCATGTCGGCGTCCTCGGCGCCGGCCTCCTTCAGCAGCGACGGCTGGGTGGCATTGCCGACCAGTCCGCGCAGGTCGTAGCGGCTTTGCAGGTCGGCGACGCGGTTGCGGTCGCTGTCGATGACGGTGATCTCGTTGGCCTCGGACACCAGGCTTTCCGCCACCGAGGTGCCGACGCGGCCGGCGCCGAGGATGATGATCTTCACGTCACTGGACCCACGTCGCCCGAAGCCAGTCCACGCCCCCTCGGGGGGCGAATGCCTGCCGAGCCTGCAAGCCCGGCCGTGCCACGGCGAGCGCAGGCGTGCGTGGGGGTCGTTTCATCTCATGACGCCGGTCCGAGGCAGCGCGCTCGATCACGGCAGGTTGCGGCGGCGGCGTGGTTCAGGGGCCCGGTTCGCCGCCGCCTGCCGGCGCGGCCGGAGTCGCCGCCACAGGCGGCCCGTCGGCGACGCTGGCGCGGCGGCCGCCGCGAAGCAGCTCGATGCCGAGCTGCTTGAGCTTGCGATACAGGTGAGTGCGCTCGAGCCCGGCGCGATCGGCGACGCGGGTCATCGAATACGACTCTCGTGCCAGGTGGTACTCGAAGTAGACGCGTTCGAACTGGTCGCGCGCCTCGCGCAGCGGCTGATCCAGCGCCACCGAGGCCGCGTTCGCCGGCGGCGGAGGCGGCGGCGCCTGCACCGCGTCGCGGACGGGTTCGACCGCCGCCGGCTGCGCCGCGGCCGCCGTTGCGGCGTGCGCCCCGGCCGCCGGTTCCGTCATGTTCTGGCCGTGGACGCCGAGCCGGATCCGGCCGCGTTCGAGGCCGCCGCGCACGGCGGCGAGCAGGCGGGCCAGCGCGATCGGCTTCTCGAGGAAGTCGAGCGCGCCGAAGCGGGTCGCTTCCACCGCCGTGTCGATGGTCGCGTGGCCGGACATCATGATCACCGGCATCGTCAGCTGGCCGCTGGCGGCCCACTCCTTCAGCAGGGTGACGCCGTCGGTGTCGGGCATCCAGATGTCGAGCAGGACCAGGTCGGGCGCCTCCTTCTGGCGCAGCGCCCGCGCGGCGGCGGCGTTCTCGGCCGTGAGCACCGCATGGCCCTCGTCGGAGAGGATCTCCGACAGCAGTTCGCGGATGCCGATCTCGTCGTCGACGACCAGGATGTTGGCCATGTCGAAGGTTAGCCTTCAGCGCCGGCGGCGGGCGCCGGCAGCGCCGCGGCGGGCGCCGCTCCCGCACGAGCGGCTCCGCCGGGCCAGCCGTGATCTCGGCATCGGGTGGTCAATGGGTCGACGCCGTGGCGGCAGCGACGCGTGTGCTGTCGGCCAGCCGGCGGAAGACGACCGTCACCGCGGCGCCTCCAGCGCCGCGGTTCGCCAGTTCGATGCGCGCGTCATGTTCGTCGACGATCTTCTTCACGATCGGCAGGCCCAGCCCGGTGCCGCTCGGCTTGGTTGTGACGTATGGCTCGAAAGCCCGCCGAAGTATATTCGCTGCGAAACCGGGGCCGTTGTCCTCGACGACCAGGCGCACGGCCTGCACGGCGTCGCCGGCGCCGCGCACCGCCTCCGTCCGCAGGACCACGCGCGGCTGCCGCGACGGCGATCCATGCGCGGCTTCCTGCGCGTTGGCGAGCAGGTTGTGAATCAGCTGCCGCAGCTGGGTGGCGTCGCCGGCGATCCGCGGCAGCCCTGCCGCCAGTTCGAGGCGGATCGGCGCGTCGCCGGCGGCGACGCGCTCGGCGCCGTACAGCGACGCCACTTCCTCGATGAAGGCGTTCAGGTCCAGCGGCGCCAGCTGCGCCGGCGGCACGCGGGCATAGTTGCGGAAATCGTCGACCATCCGCTTCATCGCCGCGACCTGGTTGACGATCGTGGCCGCGCCGCGCGCCAGCACGGCGGCGTCGTCGCGGCCGAGCTTGCCGGCGAGCTTCATCTGCAGCCGCTCGGCGGCGAGCTGGATCGGCGTCAGCGGATTCTTGATCTCGTGCGCGAGGCGGCGCGCGACCTCGCCCCAGGCGAGCGCCCGCTGGCCCGAGATCACCTGCGTGATGTCGTCGAAGACGACGACGAAGCCGGCGCCGTCTTCGAGAGGCAGATGCGAGCCGCGCGCCAGCAGCGAGCGCGCCTCGCCGCGTTCGGCCGCGGCCTTGAGCTCGAACTGCCGCTGCCATGATTCGTTCGGCAGGTTCGCCAGCGTCTGATCGGCGAAAGCCTCCTGCACCTGCGCCGCGAATTCCGGCGCCAACTCGGCCAGCGGCCGGCCCTCGATCGAGCCCGGCGCCAGGCCGAGAATGCGGACGGCGCCGTGGTTCGCGGTCACGAGGCGCATCGAGCGGTCGAGCACGATCACGCCGGCGGAGAGATTGGCCAGCACCCGCTCCAGGTAGGCGCGGGCGTTCTCCAGCTCGCGCGAGCGCGCCTCGACCGCGTCGCGCGCCTCCGACAGCTGCCGCGTCATGGCGTTGAACGAATGGGTGAGCTCGTTCAGTTCGTCGTTGCCGGGGAACTCGCGCACGCGCCGGTAGTTGCCTTCGGCCACCGCCTTCGTGCCCTCGGCGACCTGCAGCAGCGGCGCCGTCATCGAGCCGGCCAGCAGGATGCCGCCGGCCACGGCCGCGAACACCGCCAGGATCAGCGTCAGCGTCAGCGTCATGGTGTAGATCTGCTTCAGCCCGCTGCGGGCGAGCGACAGTTCCTGGTAGTCGCGGTAACCGGTCTGCAGCGCCGCCGCGTTGGCGGCGACGGCCGGCGGCAGGCGCTGGATCACCTGTAGGTAGCGCGTTTCGCCGCGCCCGGGAACGAGCCCGGAGGCGCCGGTGCCGCCGTTGCGACCTTCGCCGGTCCCGCTCCTGCCGGCGGCCGAGACGCCGCCGAGCGTCGGGATGGCGACGATCAAGCGCGTGCGCACGCCGGAGCGCTCGTCGGTGGCGAGCGGATCACCCTCGATCCGCGCCAGCTGGCGCTGCGTCCTCGCCAGCTGCAGATCGGCGGCCGTCGGCAGCTCGGGCACCCAGTCCGAAGGCCGGGTGCCGGTCATGCCGATCAGCTGGCCGCCGGCGCCGACGAGGATCGCCTCCTGGATGCCGGCGCTGTCGCGGGCCCGGTCGAGCGCAGCGAGCTGCATCGGCTCCGGGATCTCGGCGAGGTCGAGCGCGATGGCGCGCGCCTTGACGGTCAGATCGGCCAGCTGCGCTTCGAGGGCGGCGCGGCCGATCGACAGGCCCGACTCGAGCGCGCGGTCGACACGGACGTCGAACCACGATTCGATCGACTTCGACAGGAACTGGACCGAGACGACGTAGATCAGCGCCCCCGGCAGCACGCCCATCAGCGCGAAGGCAAAGGCGAACCGCGCCATCAGCCGGGCGCCGAAGCGGCGGGCGCGGAAGCGGCGCACGAGGCGCGCCACGAGGGCGACGACGAACACCAGCAGCACGGCGGCAATGGCGCCGTTGACCGCCAGCAGCAGCGGGTAGTGGCGGCCGAAGGTCGCCGTGCTGCTGGCCGAGGAGGCGAGCAGGAACAGCGCAACGCCGCCGAGCGCGAGCGCGGCGACGAAGGAGTAGCGGATCAGCGACGACATCGTGCGCTGGAGCTTGGGCGAACGTGGTGCCGCGGCCTCGCCCGGTCAGCGTGCGAGCTCGGGCGGAACCGGGACATTGCGCCACTCGGAGGCGAGCGTCCAGTCCCGCCCGGTCAGGGCGCCGATCTGGAACGGCCGCGGCAGTTGCGCCGTGTCCAGCCGCATCCGCACCTGGGCGCTGTGCCGGCTTCCGGGGACCAGCGCGCTGCGCTCGAACACGGTCCAGCGGCTGACGCGGCGCAGGCCGGCGAGCGCCGCGCCGAGC
>CAYLZU010000238.1:1726-5317 GCA_964388005.1 uncultured Burkholderiaceae bacterium | reverse complement strand
AGCGGACCTTCCAGCTGTATTCGCCGACGATCGCCTCGATCGAGGTCAAGCGCAGGGGCGACGTGCGCCGCGCCAAGCTGTACTACCTCCGCGACCGCTCCGGCAAGTCGGCGCGAATCAAGGAAAAGCTGGCGCGCAAGGGCAACAACTGAGGCTGGTCGCGACCGCGGCACGGTCCGCTCGCGCCTGGTGCGGCGATGGCTGACCGCACTGCATCGCCCCGCCTGCCGGCGTTCGACCCCGAACAGGTCGGCCTCGACCCGGCGTTCGTGCCGCGGCACATGCGCGGCGAGGCGGTCGGCCCCGAGCGGCTGACCGCCGCGGCGCTGCGCCAGAGGTTCTCGTCGCCGCCGGCATGGCAGCCGGAGATCAGCGCCGACGCGCGTCTGGCGCAGGCGCACGCGCCGCTGCGCGAGGCGGCGGTGCTGATTCCGCTGGTCATGCACGATGCCGGCCCGACGGTGCTGCTGACGCGGCGCACGGCGCATCTGCACGACCATGCCGGGCAGATCAGTTTCCCCGGCGGCGGCATCGAGCAGCACGACGAGAGCGCGGTCGCCACGGCGCTGCGCGAGACCGAGGAGGAGGTCGGCCTGCGAGCCGAGTTCGTCGAGGTGCTCGGCGCGCTGCCGCGCTATGCCACCGCGACCGGTTACGCCGTCACGCCGGTGGTGGCCCTGGTGCGGCCCGGCTTCGCGCTGGCGATCGACGCCTTCGAAGTCGAGGAGGTGTTCGAACCGCCGCTGGCGTTCCTGATGGATCCGGCGCACCACGAACGTCGGCTGATCGATTTGGACGGCCAGCGGCGGACCTTCTACGCCATGCCCTACGAAGCCGGCCGCCGCTACTTCATCTGGGGCGCAACGGCGGCGATGCTGCGCAACTTCTATCACCTGCTTCGGGCATGATCGGTCGGGCCCCATCCGGGGCGGAAGACGCCCGCTGACCATCATGGGCTGGATCGCGCTGGTTCTGACCCTGCTGCTCGAGCAACTGCGCCCGCTGCCGCTGCGCAATCCGGTGTACGCGGTCGCCGGGACCGTGGCCGACGCCACCGCCGACGGCATGAACGCCGGCCGCCGCCGGCACGGGCTGTATGCGTGGCTGCTGCTGGTCGGCGGCGTGCTGGTCGTCGCCGGAGCGGCGCACGCGTTCGCGTTGACCGTTTCGTGGTGGCTGGCCCTGGCGGTCAACGTCGTGGCGCTGTACTTCACGATGGGATTCCGCCAGTTCAGCCACCGGCTCACGGAGATCCGCATCGCCCTGGCCAACGGCGATCTGGCCACCGCGCGCGACGAACTGGCGCGGTGGAAGGCCGGCGTCGGCGAGGTGCCGCCGACGGCCGAGCTCGATGCCGCCGAGATCGTGCGCCAGTCCTGCGAGCACGGCCTGCAACTGGCGCACAAGCACGTGTTCGGGGTCGTGTTCTGGTTCGTGCTGCTGCCGGGACCGCTCGGTCCGATCCTGTACCGGCTGTCCGAGTTCCTGGCGCGGCGCTGGAACCGCGCGCCGACCGGGGTGCTGCCGCCCGACCGCTTCGGCGACTTTGCCCGCCGTGCCTTCGCCTGGATCGACTGGCTGCCGGCGCGGCTCACGGCGCTGGGCTTCGCCATCGTCGGCGACTTCGAAGGGGCGCTGTACTGCTGGCGCAAGGTCGCCCGGCCGCCGTCGATCGTCGACGGCACACCGCGACCGGACACGCGGACGCTGATCCTCGCCACTGCCGGCGGCGCGCTCGGAGCCCGCGTCGTCGGTGCCGCCGAGTCGGCCCGATGGTTCGACGACGAAGGGCTGGAGGGCGGTGGACTCGCCGAACCTGGCCCCGGTCTGCTCGAAGCGGCGGTCGGCCTGGTCTGGCGCGCGTTGCTGCTGTGGCTGGCGCTGCTGCTGCTGCTGACGCTGGCCCGCTGGTTCGCGTAGGACGGTCACGGCCTTCCGGCGCCGCAGCGCCAGCACTGCGAGAACTGCGGCTCGAGGATCTCGCCGCAGCACCCGCAGGTCCACGAATCGCCCTCGACCGGGCGCCGCAGCTGCGCGATCAGCTCGCGCGCCCGCGGTTCGTCGAGCGCGTTGCGCAGCCACAGCTGCGGCGCGCACTCGAGGAACGGGATCTCGCCGATCGCGCCGGCGAGCGTCGTGTTACGCACCTCGCAGTCGATGCCGGCGGCGCGCAGGGCCCCGGCGAGATGCGCCGCCGCGATCGCATGTTCGCAGCGCATCAGCAGCTTCATGTCCGCGCCAACGGTTCGGGTCGCTGCCGGCCGGCCGCCAGCTCGGCGTAGAAGGCATGGCGCCGGGCATCGACCGTGCCGGCGGCGACCGCGGCGAGCACCGCGCAGTCGGGCTCGCCGAGATGGCGGCAGTCGTTGAAGCGGCAGCGTCCGAGCAGCGGCGCGAACTCCGGCATCGCCGCGGCCAGCTGCTGCAGGCTGCAGTGCGCGAGCCCGAAGTCGCGGAACCCCGGCGTGTCGATGATGTCGCCGCCGCCGTCGAGGGCGAACAGCCGCGAGGCCGTGGTCGTCTGCCGGCCGACATTCAGCCGCGTCGAGTACTCCTGCGTGCGCGCATTGGCCTGCGGCACCAGCAGGTTGATCAGCGTCGACTTGCCCATTCCCGACTGGCCGACGAGCAGGCTGGACTGGCGGTGCAGCGCCCGAAGCAGGAGTGCTCTCGCCTCCTCGGGTCTGGACTTCGCCGACAGCGCTGCCGTCTCGTAGCCGAGCCCCGCCAGCCGTCCGAGCGCCTGCGCGCCGACGCCCTCGCCGTCGAGGTCGACCTTGTTCAGCACCGCCAATGGAGCGATCCCGGCCACCGCGGCGGCCAGCAGCGCGCGCCAGACGAAGCGCTCGCTGAACGGCGGGCGAGGCGCGAACACCACGACCACGCGGTCGACATTGGCGGCAAGCGCCTTGCTCCTTTCCCCGTCGGCGCGCAGCAGCAGGCTGCGCCGCGGCAGGACCGACTCGATCGACGCCAGGCCGGCGCCGGCGGGACGGCACAGCACGCGATCGCCGACCACGACGTCGCCGCGTTTGCCGCGCCGCTGCGCCTGAAGCAGGCCGAGTTCCGGATGCTCGACGAGGGAGTTGCGGCCGTAGCCGGCCACCACGCGCGCCTCGAACAGGTCAGGCGCGCGGGCGGGAACGATCATGCGGCGGCCGACTGCAGGCGGGCGATGCGGATCGCCGCCGGGGGGTGCGAGTCGTAGAACGCCGAGTGCACCGGATCGGGTGTCAGGGTGGCGGCGTTGTCCTCGTACAGCTTGACCAGCGCGCCGGCCAGGTCGTCGCCGCTGGTGTGGGCGACGGCGAAGGCATCGGCCTCGAACTCGTGCTGGCGCGAGATGCGGCTGGCGATGGGCGCGAGCACGAAGGTGAACACCGGAACCACCAGCATGAACAGCACCAGCGCGACGCCGTTGGCCGAACCGTCGACCGGCGGCGCCACGCCCAGGCCCTGGTAGAACCAGGTCTGTCCGGCCAGCCAGCCGAGCAGGGCGAGGAAGACGAGGCTCGCGACGAAAGAGAAGGCGAGCCGCTTGGCGATATGCCGGCGCTTGAAGTGGCCGAGCTCGTGCGCCAGCACGGCTTC
>CAYLZU010000238.1:0-1716 GCA_964388005.1 uncultured Burkholderiaceae bacterium | reverse complement strand
GAAGACGATGCGCTTGGCCCGGCCCAGCCCGGTGAAGTAGGCGTTGCCGTGCGCGGAGCGGCGCGAACCGTCCATCACGAACACGCCGCGGCTCGCGAATCCGGTGCGCGCCAGCAGGGCGCCGATGCGCGCCGCCAGATCGCTGTCGGCGAGCGGCTCGAACCTGTTGAACAGCGGCGCGATCACGGTCGGGTACAGCACCAGCACCATGACGTTGAAGCCCACCCACACGATCCACGCGTACAACCACCACCAGGGGCCGGCTGTGCCCATCAGCCACAGCACCAGCGCCACCAGCGGCAGGCCGAGCGCGGCGGCCACGAGCACCGACTTCAGCAGGTCGGCGATGAACAGCCGCGGCGTCATGCGGTTGAAGCCGAAGTTCTCCTCGACGCGGAACTGGCGGTACCAGTCGAACGGAAGGTCGGCGGCGCCGAGCACGACCGCCACGGCGGCAACGATCGCGACCTGTCCGGCGATGCCGCTGCCGAACCACGCCGTGAACGCATCGGAGATCGCCTGCACGCCGCCGAGCAGCGTCAACGCCACCAGCAGCGCCACGCCCGCGGCGGCGTCGAGCATCGCCAGGCGCTGGCGGGCAATGGTGTAGGCGGCGGCCTTGCGGTGCGCCTGCAGGCTGACGCGGGCGGCAAACTGCGCCGGCACCGCATCGGCGTGCCGCGCCACGTGGCGGATCTGCCGTGAAGCGAGCCAGAACTTCAGCCCCGCCATCAGCAGCAGGAAGAACACGAACAGCACGGTGAACGCGGTGGACATGGGCGAGCGCGGTGACGCCGGCCGCAGGTGTCGCTGCGTTGTCGCGGGACCTGCGTGCGAGAATCCGCCGTCGGAAAAGTTGAAAAAATTATGGCACAGCAGGCTGCGGCGACCGGCCGCCACGAGCGTTTCGACGAGGGCAATCTGGTCTGGCTCGACATGGAGATGAGCGGCCTGAATCCGGATTCGGACCGGGTTCTGGAGATCGCCGTCGTGGTCACGGACTCGCAGCTCGACGTGCTCGCCGAAGGACCGGTCGTCGTCGTTCATCAGAGCGACCGCGTGCTGGCGGCGATGGACGCCTGGAATACCGCCACCCACGCCCGCTCGGGCCTGACCGAGAAGGTGCGCGGCAGCCGGGTCGACGAGGACGAGGCGCAGCGGCAGGTCCTTGAGTTCCTGCAGACGCTGGTGCCGGCAGGGAAGTCGCCGCTGTGCGGCAACTCGATCTGCCAGGACCGGCGCTTCATGGCGCGCTGGCTGCCGCAGCTCGAAGCGTACTTTCACTATCGCAACGTCGACGTCAGCACCCTGAAGGAACTCGCCCGCCGCTGGAAGCCGGACGTCTACCGCGCGTTCGAGAAGAAGAGCCGCCACGAGGCGCTCGCCGACATCTACGAGTCGATCGACGAGATGCGGCACTACCGGCGGCTGTTCATCCGCGAGTAGCGGAAGGCTGCGGCGCTCCTCCGGCCATCGCGCCTGCAGGCGCGATGGCGGGCGCGGGCAACTCGCGCGCAGGGGCGTGGCTTCGATTGGTGAAGACAGCTGCTGGGGGGTTGCGGCCTGGCGGCCGCCCTTCGCGCTTGCAGGCGCGAAGGCGCGCGCGGGCATCTCGCGCGCACGGGCGTGGCTTCGATTGGTGAAGGCAGCTGCTGGAGGCCTGCGGCCTGGCGGCCGCCCTTCGCGCTTGCAGGCGCGAAGGCGCGCGCGGGCATC
>CAYLZU010000237.1:0-5350 GCA_964388005.1 uncultured Burkholderiaceae bacterium | reverse complement strand
CTACGACGCCGTGACCAACACCATCATCAAGCTGCGCAAGGCCTTCGGCGACGAATGCCGGGAGCCGCGCTACATCGCGACGATCCCCAAGCGGGGGTACCGCCTGCTTGCCCCCGTCGAGCGCGACGCTAAGGCCCGGCCTGAAGCAACGACTGGGAGTGAGGCGCTGAGCCCGACGGCGCCTATCTCGGCGTCCGCCTCGGCAACTGCCTCGCCATCGGCGCCGGCGCCGGCGCCGGTCAAGGTCCGGCGATGGAACTTCGCGGTCGTCGGCGCTGTGCTGCTGGCGCTGGCCGCAGCGGCCGCGCTGTGGTTCCCCGCTGGCCGCGTTCCAGTACCGATCATCCCTCGCACCGCAGACCTGCCTTCCCTGGCCGTGCTGCCGTTCGCCAACCTGAGCGAAGACACCGGCCAACGCTACCTGAGCGATGGCGTGACGGAAGATCTGATCGCCGGCCTTTCGCGAATTTCTGGCCTGCGTGTCATCGCTCCCAATTCCGCTTTCGCCTTCGCTGGGCGCGACGTCGATCCGCGCCAGGCGGCCACGCAGCTCGGCGTTCGCTACATACTTCAGGGTAGCCTGAGACGGTCCGGGGACAAGCTGCGCGTCACCGCGAAACTGATCGACACCGATAGCGGCCTCCATCTGTGGGCCGACCAGTTCGATGGCGGCACCGCGGATCTGTTCGCGCTGCAGGATCGGGTGGCCGCAGGCACGGTGACGGCGCTGCGGGTGACGCTGACGGAGAACGAGCGCAAACGCATGGCCTCGCGGCCGACGACGAGCTTCGCCGCCTACGACCTCTACCTGCGCGGGCGCGTCGGCTACGGCAATCTGACCGAGCGTGAACGGGCGCTCGCCCGCTCCACCTACCGCCGCGCCCTGGAGCAGGAACCTCGCTTCGCGCTGGCCTACGCCGGGCTCGCCCTGACCTATCTCGATGATTTTCGCCAGGGCAGCGGGCCGGACAGCGACGCCGCCGTCACCGAGGCGCTGCGCATGGCCGAGCGCGCGGTGGCGTTGGACGAAAACCTGCCGCGGGCGCACTTCGCGCTGGGGTTCGTCCATCTCTATGGGCGCGCACAGCACGAACGGGCGATCGCGGAAGCGAAGCGTGCGCTGGCACTGGATCCGAACTATGCGGACGCCTATGTGCTGCTGTCCTCCGCCTATTTCTTCATCGGCGACCTGGACAAGACCGAGGCGCTCGACCGCGAGGCCCTGCGGCTCAGCCCCACCGCGAGCTTCGTCCTGGACATTCATCGTGGACGCAGGCTGTATCTGAAGGAACGCTACCAGGAGGCACTGGAGGCTTTTCTGGTAGGCGCCGCCAAGGATCCGAATTTCGTGGCCAGCCATGTCTGGCTGGCGGCAACCTATGCGAAGCTCGGGCAGCAGAGCGAGGCCGAGTGGGCCGCCGATCAGGTCCGGACTCTGGTTCCGGGGTTTGCTATCGATACCTGGCTCCAGCGCTGGCCCTACAAGATCGCCGCGGACCGAGAGAAGCTGGTCGGCGGACTGAAAGTCGCCGGGCTGTGATCGAGGTGCGGCGCGAGCTTGCGGCGAGCGGATTCGCGATCGGTTTCGGTGCGATGCCGCGCGCGGGCCTGGCGCGCCGACCCCTTTGCGCCGACAGCCGACGGTTTCAGCCTGCATGTCGCGGTGGGGGTCGAAGCACACGACCGCAAGCGCCTGGAGTGCGGGCCGCCCGCGAGCGGCTCGACGTCGTGCGCGACCGCATCGGCGGCCACCGGCATCGATCGCGCTGGATGTGGATGCCACCGACGATCCGCTGCATCGGCGCCAGGAGGGTCGGTTCTATCGCCGTTACTACCGCAACGACGTAACCGTCCGCCAAACCCGATCGCCGATCGGCAGACGGATCCGGCGTCCGATATCGTGGCAGCCGACTTTCCCGATCCCGCCGCGCAAACGGACGTCCGCGCAAAGTTTCCGATCGCGGCCACGAGGCCCGTTCCGATGATCGACATCCGCGACGCCGATCCGCGGCGCGACATTCCGCTCGTCCGCACCCTGTTCCGCGAATACCAGCAGGGGCTCGGCATCGACCTGTGCTTCCAGGACTTCGAGACCGAACTGGCGACGCTGCCGGGCAAGTACGCGCCGCCGCAGGGGCGGCTGCTGCTGGCCTGGGACGGCGCCGACGCGGTCGGCTGCGTGGCGCTGCGGCCGCTCGCCGGCGGCGACTGCGAGATGAAGCGGCTGTACGTACGGCCCGTCGCGCGCGGGCGGCGGCTCGGCCGCCGGCTGGCGCAGCGCATCTGCGACGAGGCGCGCGCCGCGGGCTACCGGCGCATCTGCCTCGACACGCTGCCGTCGATGACGGCGGCGGTGGCGCTGTACACCGCGCTCGGTTTCGCGCCGATCGAGCCCTACGTCTTCAACCCGATCGACGGCGCGATCTTCCTCGGCCGCGAGCTGTGATCGGCACGGCGGTGCAGCCGGCGGCAGTCGACGCCGTCGCGCCCGCCGTTCGTGAAATCACCCGCGCAGGCTGACTTGGGCGAACAGTCCCCGGTGGCAGCATCCGCATCGGATCGCGGCCGCGACCGTGGCTGCGAGGCCCGATCCGGCAGACGGACCGCGCCGTGGTCGCGGCGCCGGAAACAAGGCGCGGACGGCCCTCGCTGTCGTTCAGAACAGCGCCGTCACCCGCCGCGTCTCGCCGGTGGACTCGACCGTCACCTGCGACGACGCGGCCTGCGCCAGGCGGATCATGTGCTCGTTGCTCGGCAGGATCTCGGCGACGAAGCCGCGCACGCCGCGCCCCTTGGCGTGCTCCGTCAGCCGCTTCTGCAGCGCCGCGCCGAGCCCGCAGCCCTGCCAGTCGGGGCGGACGATGAACGCGGTCTCGGCCAGATTGGTCGAGTAGTCGAGGAAGTAGCAGCCGTGGGCGACGATCAGCGGGTCCTCGCGCGGACCGGTGACGGCGACGAAGGCGACCTCGTTGTCGAAGTTGACGTTGCACAGCCGCTGCACGTCCTGCGCCGACAGCCTGCGCACCTGGTGAAAGAAGCGCGTGTACACGTCGGTCTCGGACATGCTGTGGAAGAGATCGCGGATGCCGCCCGCGTCGGAGGCGACCGCCGGCCGCAGCAGCACCTGGCGCCGGTCCTTCAGCGTCTCGGTGGCCTCCTCCTCCACCGGATAGGCGCGCAGGTTCTTCAGCGTCTGCGAGGCCGGCACCAGGCCCATCGCCTGCGCCTGCGCGAACAGCCCGGCGCGGAACTTCGGGTGCGCGACATCGATCAGCGCAACGGCGCGCTCGCGGATCGATCGTCCGAACAGGTAGGCGATGCCGTACTCGGTGATCACATAGTGCACGTCGGTGCGGGCGATCGTCGCGCCCTCGCCCGGCGCGAGCTGGGCGCGGATGCTCGAGGTCTCGCCGCCGTTGGCGGTCGAGGCGAGGCAGATGATCGCCTTGCCGCCGGCCGAGCGTGAGGCGCCGCGCAGGAACTCGCCCTGCGCCGCCAGGCCGCTGTAGAACTCGCCGTCGAGCTGGTCGGCGCAGACCTGGCCCGTGAGGTCGATGGCGAAGGCCTGCGTCACCGAGACCATCCGGTGCTGGGCGGCGATCGTCGCCGGGTGGCACACGACGTCGATGGGCTCGAACACGAACAGCGGATTGGCGTCGATCAGGTCGTACAGGCGCCGCGTGCCGATGGCGAAGCTGGCGACGATCTTGTCGCGCTGCACGCTCTTGCGGCGCCCGGTCAGGATCCCCTTCTCCAGCAGCGGGATGATGGCGTCGGTGATGACGTCGGAGTGGATGCCGAGGTCCTTGCGGTCGGAAAGGTGCTTCAGCGCCGCCGTGGTGACGCGGCCCAGCCCGATCTGCAGCGTCGAGCCGTCGTCGATGATGCCGCCGATGTAGCGGGCGATGCGCTCGACGTCCTCCTCGACCGTGTCGGGATGGACGTACTCGGCCAGCGGCGTGGCCACCGGCACCAGCCAGTCGATGCGGTCGACGTGCAGCGTCGAGTCGCCCATCGAGCGCGGCATGAAGGGGTTGACCTCGGCGATGACGAGCCTGGCGCGGGCGATCGCCGCCGGAATCACGTCCACCGAGATGCCGAGGCTCACGTAACCGAACTCGTCGGGCATCGACACCTGGATCAGCGCCGCGTCGACGGGGATGCGGCCGATGCCGATCAGCTGCGGCAGGCGGGCGATCGACATCGGCACGTACTCGGCCAGCCCCTGGCGCACGGCGGCGCGGATGTCGGCGCCGACGAAGAAGCTGCGATGCGCGAAGCGCGTGGTCGCGCGGCCCTCGGCGTCGTGCGGTACCGCGCCGTCGGTCAGGAAGTGCAGCAGTTCGAGCTCGTCGGGCGGCGTGGCCATCGTCTCCAGCGCGTGCACCAGCGTGCGCGGTGTGGCGCAGGCGGTGCCGACGAAGACGTGGCTGCCGCCGGGAATCCGCGCCACGGCAGCCTCCGCCGTCGCGACCTTGTCGGCGTAGCGCGCAAGGCGCGGGTCGAGCGGCGCCTGGGCCGACGCGGCGGCGCCGTGGGCGAAGCGCGCGCGCACCCCCTGCGCGATCCGCGACAGCAGGCCGGGGGCCGTGCCCTGCCCTGCGGCCATGCCGTCGTCGTCATCGCGCATGCCGTGGCTCCTTTCGGGGTGATCGCGCTTGCCGCCAGGAGCGGCCAGCGACCCCGGCTCCGATGCCGGAACGGCGAGCCTAGCGCGGCAGCGCCGCCGCAACCGGCGCCGGCAGCGACACCTGCTTCGCCCGCGCGATGTACGCCGCCAGGTCGCGAAGATCCTCCGCGCTCAGCACGCCCCGGTACTGCGCCTTGGCGTTGGCCGCGCCCGACTGCGCGCCGAAGATCACCGCTTCGAGGCGGCGCGCGACGGCGACGGCATCGTCGGGCTTACCGCGACGGTTGGCGATCAGCTCGCGCAACGTCGCCATGTCGCTGTGGCACGAAACGCAGGATGCGACCGGCTTGCCGGTCACCGCGGCCGTATCGGCATACAGCCGCGCGCCGCGGGCGGCATCCTGCGCCAGTGCGGGGGCCGCCAGCGCGGCGGCGATGGCGATCCCGAGCAGAAGGCGCTTCATGCCGTGATGCTAGGCGACGGCCGCGGCGCCCCGCTTACGCTGGATCAACCCCGCGCGGCGCGCGCCTGGCCGCGCCGCCGCTGCGTTTAAGCTCCCCGCCATGAATGCCCCCGCCGAACACCCCTACGGCCGCCTGCCTCTGGACGGCGAAGGCCCGGTCGATCCGGCACGGCAGCGCGAGGTGGTGGCGCGGCTGCGCGCGGTGCTGCCCGAGCACTGCGTGCTCTACCGCGAGGAAGACACCCGCCCCTACGAGT
>CAYLZU010000236.1:0-5358 GCA_964388005.1 uncultured Burkholderiaceae bacterium | reverse complement strand
CGACGCCGTTCTCCAGCCGCCTGAACTGCGCCTGGTTGACGAAGCGCACCGACTCGGAGCGCTCGTCCCACTCGATGCGCTCGGCCACGCCCTCGATCGTCTCCTCGACGCCGGGGCGGGCCGGATCGCGGCGCTGCCGGAACGTGGCCAGCCCGTCCGGCGCCGCCGTGACCAGGGCGCTGCGATAACCGTCGGGGGCGGTGCGCATCTCCATCCGTTCGCCGGTGATGCGCAGCGTGCCCTTGGTCAGCGTGACGCGGCCGCTGATGACATTGACCTGCTTCAGTTCGTCGAACACGCCGCGGTCGGCCTCGATGATCGTCGGCTGTTCGCGGTCGCCGCGTTCGGCGAGCGCCGGCGCCGCCGCCAGCGCGAGCATCAACAGCAGTCCTTTCCCGAGATCCATCAGCGTTTCGCCGGCGCCAGTTCCGCCCGCAGCCTGCCGCTGACGGTGAGCACGCGCCTGAGGTTGTCGTAGTCCATCGCCTCGCCCGAGAGCCGGGAGTCGCCCTGCTCGATCAGCACCGGCACCTCGGAGGAAAAATGCTCGGTGTCCGGGATGATGGTCATCCGCTCGGTGCGGACCGACAGCGGCGGCTGTCCCCGGCTTGCGTCCCGCCGCAGCAGCACGTCGCCCTGCATCAGCACCGTCTCGCCGGCGTTGGTGACGCGGGCGCGTTCCGACGACGCCTGCACCTGCGCCTGGCCCGGCTGCAGGCTGACCAGGTGCGGCCGCGCGAGCTCGAAGTCGTCGTTCTCGCCGAAGTAGGACAGGCGTTCGGCGAGCAGCTTGTAGCTGGCCTGGCCGGTGTCGTCGAACTGGGTCAGCGCGATGCGTTCGACGATGAACTCCGGCGCTCCCGGCGTCGGCGGCGCGCTCGCCGTCGGCCGCCGCATTTCGCGCGAGTACCAGTAGCTGCCGGCGGTCACGGCGGCCAGCAGCAGCGCGGCGATCAGCATCGTCAGGCGGTCGAGCATGGTCGGTCGTCGTCGGCGCCGTGCCGGCCAGCGGCGGATTCGAAGCGGCCCTGCGCGCGCAGGATGAACTCGGCGAGTTGCCGCACGGCGCCGCGGCCTCCCGGCGCGCTGCTGCTCCAGTGGGCCAGCCGACGGACCTCGGGCGCCGCGTCGGCGACCGTGGCCGCGAATCCGGCGCGCGCGAGCGCGTCGAGGTCGGGCCAGTCATCGCCGATGAACGCGCAGTGCTCGAGCGCGACCCCCAGTTCCCGCGCCAGAGACACCAGGGCGCCACCCTTGTCGGCGGCGCCCTGGATCACGCGGACGATGCCGAGTTCGCCGGCCCGGCGCTCGACGATCGGCGAGCTTCGTCCGGACAGGATCGCCACCTCGATGCCGGCCTCGCGCAGCAGCCGGATGCCGTGGCCGTCACGCACGTCGAAGACCTTCATCGATTCGCCGTCGGCGCCGAAGTACAGCCTGCCGTCGGTCAGCACGCCGTCGACATCGAGCACCAGCAACCTGACCGCGGCGGCGCGCCGCTGCGCCTCGTTCACAGCACCCTCGCGGCGGTCAGGTCATGGGCGTGCAGCGCGCCGACCACGCGACCGCCGTCGACGACCAGCAGCTGGTTCCTGCGCGTCGACTCGATCAGCTGCGCCGCCTCGGCCGCAAGCGCGCCCGGCGCGATGGTGAGCGGCTGCGGCGTCATGACCGCCGCCACCGACAGGTCGCGGACGCTGGCGCCGCTTTCCAGCAGCCGCCGCAGGTCGCCGTCGGTGAAGATGCCGGCCAGCTTGCCGTCGGCGTCGAGCACCGCGGTCATGCCGAGCCGCTTGCGCGAAATCTCGCGGATCGCCTCCATCACGGTGGCGGTCACCGGAACCGTCGGGATGTCCTCGCCGGTGGCCATCACGTCCTCCACCCGGGTCAGCAGCCTGCGGCCGAGAGCACCGCCCGGGTGCGAGCGGGCGAAGTCCTCGGGCCCAAAGCCGCGCGCATCGAGGCAGGCCACCGCCAGCGCGTCGCCGAGCGCCAGCATCGCGGTGGTCGAAGAGGTCGGCGCCAGGTTGAGCGGACAGGCTTCCTTCTCGACCCTGATGTCGAGGTGGACGTCGGCATGCCGTGCAAGCGACGACGCCGGATTGCCGGTCAGCGCCACCAGCGGCGTGCCCTCGCGCTTGAGCGTCGGCACGATCGTCAGCAGCTCTGCCGTCTCGCCGGAGTACGACAGCGCGACCAGCACGTCGCTGCGGGTGATCATGCCGAGGTCGCCGTGGGCCGCCTCGGCGGCGTGGACGAACATCGCCGGCGTTCCGGTCGAGGCCATGGTGGCGGCGATCTTGCGGCCGATGTGGCCGCTCTTGCCGACGCCGCTGACCACCACCCGGCCGCGGCACTTCAGCAGCAGCTCGACCGCCCTCAGGAAGGCGGAATCGATCCGGTCGGCGAGCGCCGCCACCGCCTGCGACTCGATCCGCAGCACCGCGCGCGCCAGTTCCAGCGCATCGGCGCGGGGCGGGGTGGAGACCTCGGTGGCGGGCATCGTCCGGAGGGCGGCAGGGCCGGATAAAGGTGCGGACGATGATACTCTGCCATCCAGTGCTGGCACGGCTCTTGCTCGTCTTAACCGTTCCGGCTGATCCGATGCCGACCGCACTCGAGCTGACCCTTCTGCTGCTGGCCGCCGCCGTCATCGGCGTGGTGGGTTTTCGCCTGCTCAACCTGCCGCCGATGCTCGGCTATCTGGCGGTGGGCATCCTGATCGGCCCGCACGCGCTCGGGATCGTCCCCGACACCAGGGAAACCCGCTACCTCGCCGAGTTCGGGGTCGTGTTCCTGATGTTCTCGATCGGGCTGGAGTTCTCCCTGCCCAAGCTGAAGAGCATGCGCAGCCTCGTGTTCGGCCTCGGCGCCGGGCAGGTGCTGGCGACCGTGCTGGCGGTGATGGCGGGCGGCTGGCTGGTCAGCTGGTTCCGGCCGCTGCCGCTGTCGGCGTCGTTCCTGCTCGGCGCCACGCTGGCGATGTCGTCGACGGCAATCCTGATGAAGCTGCTCGCCGACCGCCTCGAACTCGAAACCGAACACGGCCGGCGCATGGTCGGCGTGCTGCTGTTCCAGGACCTGGCCGTGGTGCCGCTGCTGGTGGTGATTCCGGCGCTGTCGGCGCACGCCGAGGACCTGGTCGAGTCGCTCGGCTGGGCGCTGGTCAAGGCCGTGGTGCTGCTGACGCTGCTGCTGGTCGGCGGCCGCTGGGTGGTCAGGCGCTGGCTGCACCTGGTGGCGAGGCGGCGCGCGCACGAGCTGTTCGTGCTGAACGTGCTGCTGATCGCGCTCGGCCTGGCGTGGCTCACCGAGCGTGCCGGCCTGTCGCTGGCGCTGGGCAGCTTCGTCGCCGGCATGCTGATCGCCGAGACCGAGTACCGGCACCAGGTCGAGGAAGACATCATGCCGTTCCGCGACGTGCTGCTCGGCCTGTTTTTCATCACCATCGGCATGCTGCTCGACATCCGCGTCGTGGTCGGGCAGTTCGGCTGGGTGATGCTGGCGCTGGCGGGGCCGATGGCCTTCAAGTGCCTGCTGGTGGTCGGCCTGGCGCGCGCGCTGGGCGCTTCCGCGGGGACCGCCATCCGCGCCGGCCTGGGGCTGGCCACCGCCGGCGAGTTCGGCTTCGTGCTGCTGGCGCAGGGCGCGCCGCTGCTCGACCCGACGGCGCGGCAGATCGTGCTGGCGGCGATGCTGCTGTCCATGCTGGCGGCGCCGTTCCTGGTCCAGTACAGCGACCGTATCGCGATGCGCTTCGTCGCCTCGGAGTGGATGCAGCGGGCGCTGGAGCTGCACTCGATCGCCGCCCGCTCGATGGCGGTCGAGCGGCACGTGATCATCGCCGGCTACGGACGCAGCGGCCAGCATCTGGCGCGCATGCTCGCCGACGAGGGCATCGGCTACGTCGCGCTCGACCTCGATCCCGACCGCGTGCGCGAGGCGACCGCGGCCGGCGATTCGGTGGTCTACGGCGACGCGGCGCGGCGGGAAGCCCTGATCGCCGCCGGACTGTCGCGGGCGGCGGCGCTGGTGGTGAGCTACAGCGATTCCCGCTCGGCGCTCAAGGTCCTTCACTTCGCCCACGAACTGAATCCCAGGCTGCCGGTCATAGTGCGAACCCAGGACGACGCCGATCTCGACCGGCTGCTGAAGGCCGGCGCGACCGAGGTCGTGCCGGAGATTTTCGAGGGGAGCCTGATGCTCGGTTCGCATGCCCTGCTGCTGCTCGGCGTGCCGGTGTCGCGGGTCGTGCGGCGCGTTCAGCAGGCCCGCGACACCCGCTATCGCTTTCTGCGCGGTTACTTCCACGGCGCCGACGATCGCGTCGACTTCGACGACGACGCACACGAGCGGCTGCACTCGATCGCCGTCGAAAGCGGCGCCGCCGCCGTTGGCCGGTCGATCGGCGAACTTGGGCTGGGCGAACTCGGTGCCGAGGTCACCGCGATTCGCCGGCGCGGCATCCGCGGCGATGATCCGTCGGCCGACCTCGTGCTTCAGGCCGGCGATGTCCTCGTGCTGCGTGGACCGCAGGAAGCTCTCGAACTGGCCGAACTGAAACTGAGCGAAAGATGAACCCGGATCGACGACGACTGCTGGCTGCGACGCTGCTCGGCACGGCCGGATGGGTGCCGGCGGCGAGCGGCGATGAGTCGGCCTGGCGTGTTCTCGCCGGCGACGGCTGGGCGGTGCTGCTTCGGCATGCGCAGACCTTGCCCGGTGTCGGCGATCCGCCGGGATTCCGCCTCGACGACTGCTCGACTCAGCGCAATCTGTCGGAAGCCGGCCGCGCCGAGTCCCGCCGGCTCGGCGAGCAGTTCGTCCGCCGCGGCATTCGCGTCGACGAGGTGCTGTCGAGCCGATGGTGCCGCTGTGTCGACACCGCGCGCCTGGCCTTCCCCGATTCTGAGGTGCGCGTGTTCGAGCCGCTGAATTCGTTCTTCGGCGACGGCAGCCAGCGGGAGCGGCAGAACGCCGAACTCCGCCGCTACCTGGCCAGCCAGGATCCAGCGCGGCGGATCGTGATGGTGACGCACCAGGTCAACATCACGGCCCTGACCGGGGAGTTCGTCGCCATGGGCGAGGCACTGGTCGTCCGCCTCGGCCCCTCGGCTGCCGGCACGCTGCTGGCGCGGTTGCGCCCCGGCTGACGGCGCGCGGTTACCCGACTTCGTTGCCGCTGCCCCGCGGAGGCTTCGCGTTTGGGTGGCGCGTCGCACAGTTGACGCTGTCTTCTCGCTGTCGCTCGAAGGCTGGGCGCTCGGGGCGGCGCGTCGCGTCGATGACGCTGCCTTCTCGCCGACGCTCGAAGGCTGAGCGCTCGGGGCGGCCCTTCGCGTCGATGACGCTGCCTTC
>CAYLZU010000235.1:0-5379 GCA_964388005.1 uncultured Burkholderiaceae bacterium | reverse complement strand
CGCTTGGCGTAGCTGTTGTAGAACGGCGCGACGATGTGCTCCGACTGCATCATCCGCCAGGTGAAAACGTAGTCGTGCGCGGTGACCGGCCTGCCGTCGCTGAAGCGGGCGTCGCGGTCGAGCCTGAAGTAGATCGTGCGCTGGTCATCCTGCACCGACCAGTGGGTGGCCATCCACGGCATGAAGCGGTCGGTGCCCGGATGGCGCACCACCAGCGCGAAGTTCATCGTGAAGCGGCGGTTCCAGCCGGCGAAGGCATCGTTCGAGTTCGGCCCCACCAGGCGGAAGGTGAGCGGATAGGCGTCCATCGAGGTGTTGAGCGTGCCGCCGCGCAACGCCTTCGCCGAGCCGACCGGCGGGTCGTCCTCGTTGGTCTCCCAGCGGATGTTGGGCGGCAGCGTGACCCTGGCCGCCGCCTTCGGCGCCTCGTCCGTCGGCGTGGCCGCCGCCGCCGGCGCGCCGGCCAGGGTGCCGAGCGCCAGCGCCGCCGCCAGCGCGCGAAGGAAGAAGCGCGGCTCGGCGCCAGCCTCACTCATAACGCGCGAACTGCTTCGGATCGAAGGCTTCGCGCACTGATTCGCCGATGAACACGACCAGCACCAGGGTCGCGGTCAGCGCGCCGAACGGCGACAGGATCAGCCACAGCTTGTCGCGGTTCTGCGTCTGCAGCGCCTGGTCGATCAGCTCGCCCCAGCTCGGCGTCGGCGCCGGCAGGCCGTAGCCGAGGTAGTCGAGCCCGGTGAGCGCGAAGATCGCGCCGACCACCGCGAACGGCGTGAAGGTGACCAGCGGCGTCAGGCAGTTGGGCAGCAGGTGGCGGAAGACGATCCGCAGGTGCGAAGCGCCGTAGCTCCTGGCGGCGAGGCAATATTCGCGCGTCTTCTCGCGGTACATCTCGGTGCGCATGAAGAAGGTGATGCCGATCCACTGGAACAGCGCCAGGATCGCCAGCAGCATCCAGAAGCTGGGCTGGAACAGCGCCGCCAGGATGATGACGACGTACAGGCCGGGGATGGCGATCAGCACCTCGATGACACGCTGGCTCAGGATGTCGAAGCGGCCGGCGAGGTACCCCTGCAGGCTGCCGATCACGGTGCCGATTACCTGCGCCGTCAGCACCAGGAACAGGGCGAAGAAGATCGAGATCCGGAAGCCGTACAGCAGCCGCGCGGCGACGTCGCGGCCCTGTGCATCGGTGCCGAGGTAGTGCCGGCGGCCGGCATCGGGCGGATGCGGCGGCGACGTGCCGAGCGCGGCCAGCGACGGCATCGCGCCGCTGCGCGCCAGGCCGGCCAGCGTGCCGGTCGGCGATTTTTCCGGGTCGGCGAGCAGCGCCGCGATGCTGCCGTCGGCGATCGCCTCCGCGAGATCGCCGAGCCCGTCGCGGCGCGACAGACGCTCGGCGCGGTCCGGGTTGCCGGCGTCGAGGGCGCGCTGGATCTCGGGCAGCGTCTCGTTGGAAGAGAAGTCGTTCTGGTACGGGTTCCAGGGGATCGGCGGCATGACGACGAAGTTGCCGCGGTTGGGGAACTTCGCCTCCAGCGCTGCAAGCTTTGCCGCATCGCCCCCGGCCAGGGCGCGGGCGCGCGCGTACATCTCGCGCTCGACCCGCCACTCCCGCTGCAGCCGGAAGTACTCGGTTTCGATCTCGCGGCCGTCCCAGCCCGCCGGCGGCTCCTGGCCGAAGGTGGCCATCTCCAGGTACTGGAAGGTGGGGAAGTAGAGCCTCCCGTCGTACGAGACCAGCAGGGCGCGGCTCTCGGCCAGGAACGGCGCGAAGATCGACAGCACGATCGCCGCCATCAGGATGACGAACGACCACCAGCCGCGGCGGATGCGACGGAAGCGCTGCAGCCGGCGGCGGGTGACGGGGTCGAGCCTGAACCGGCGCATCGTGCGGCCCCGCGCCTTACTCGAACCGCACCCGCGGATCGACCAGGGCGACCACGAGGTCGGACAGCAGGTTGCCGAGCATCAGCAGCACGCTGGAGATCACGAGGAAACCGAGCACCACCGGGAAGTCGCGCGTCTGGATGGCCTCGAAGGCGAGCAGGCCGACGCCGGGGATGTTGAACACGCGCTCGATCAGGAAGCTGCCGGTGAGGAAGATGCCGAGCAGGCCGCCGGCGGTGGTGGCCATCGGGATCAGCGAGTTGCGCAGCGCATGCACGAACACCGCCCGCTTCCAGGACAGGCCCTTGGCCAGCGCCGTCTTGACGTAGTCGGCGCTCATGTTCTCGAGCAGGCTGTTCTTCATCAGCATCGTCGTCACCGCGAACGAGCCGGCGAGGTAGGCGACGAGCGGCAGCACCGAGTGCCAGACGATGTCCAGCAGCCGCGCCGCCGGCCCCATCGCCGCGGCGCCGGCCGACTGGAAGCCGCCGAGCGGGAACAGCTCCCAGCGCACCGCGAACAGGTTGCTCAGCACCGCGCCGAGGGCAAAACCCGGCACCGCGTAGCCGATGAAGATCAGCATCGAGGTCAGCGTATCGACCCGCGTGCGGTGGCGTATCGCCTTCAGGATGCCGAGCGGGATGCAGATGCCGTAGGTGAAGACGGCGGTGATGATGCCGTAGTAGATCGACACCGGCAGCCGCTCGGCGATCACCCGCGCCACCGGTTCGTTGTAGCGGAACGAGGTGCCGAGATCGAGCCGCACGACGTCCGCCAACCAGCCGGCGTAGGCCACCGGCAGCGGCTTGTCGAAGCCGTAGTAGGCGCGCAGCCGCGCCAGCTGCTCCTCGGGAATGTCGAGCTGCGCCCGCTGATCGGCGCCGGCGCCGCCGCCCGCTTCGCCGCCGCCGTCGGCGCCCGCCAGCGCCATCCTCATCTGGTCGATCTGGCCGCCGGGGACGAACTGGCACAGCAGGAAGGTGACGAAGGTGATCCCGATGAAGGTCGGGATCATCAGCAGCAGCCGGCGGGCGACGTAGTCGCGCAGCGCTTCGCCGCGCGATTTCATCGGCCGGCCTCGCCGCCGTTCATTGCGGCGCGCCGGCGGCGCGCGAAAACCTGCTCGACGCGGTGCAAGGCGAGGTCGGGATCGGACATGGTTGCTGGCAGCCGGCTGCCGATGGTGCCACAGGCGCTGCGGTCTGCCGCAACAAGGGCGCTCTGAAGACCCTGCATCGCGTACGTCCTTCGACCTGGGCTCGAAGCGCCGCCATGCCCTACGCCTTTGCGCGGCCACCGTAACCAACGCTGCCGAGAAAACGGCCAGGCGCCGCGTCGACCCGCGTCGGCCGAGCCATGCACGCCGGTGCGGGGGCGTCGGCGAGGTGCTGCCGGCGCCGCCGGCGCCGCCGGTAGCATCGGCGTCGTGCGCATCGGCATTGACCTCGGCGGCACGAAGATCGAAGGCATCGCCCTCGACGATGCCGGCGACGAACTCGTCCGCCGCCGTAGGCCGACGCCGCAGGGCGACTACGGCGGCACCGTTGCCGCGGTGGCGGCCCTCGTGCGGGCGATCGAGGCCGAGACCGGCCGCCACGGAACCGTCGGCGTCGGCATCCCCGGCGCGCTGTCGCGCGTGAGCGGGCTGGTCAAGAACGCCAACTCGACTTGCCTGATCGGCAGGCCGCTCGCTCGCGACCTGGAAGCCGCGCTCGGCCGCGAGGTGCGGCTGGCCAACGACGCCAACTGCTTCGCGCTGTCGGAGGCGGTCGACGGCGCCGGCCGGGGCGCGAGCGTCGTCTTCGGCGTGATCCTCGGCACGGGTGTCGGCGGCGGCATCGTCGTCGACGGCCGCGTGCTGGTGGGCCCCAACGCGATCGCCGGAGAGTGGGGGCACAACCCGCTGCCGAACCCCGGCGAGGACGACCTGCCCCTGCGGCGCTGCTACTGCGGCCGCGAAGGCTGCATCGAGACCTATCTCTGCGGGCCGGCGCTCGAACGCGACGGCGGCGCGGCGGACGACGCCGCCATCGCGCGCTACGAGACCCGCCTGGCGCGGGCGCTGGCCGGCGTGATCAACCTGCTCGATCCGGATGTGATCGTGCTCGGCGGCGGCGTGTCCAATGTCGACCGGCTGTATGACACCGTGCCGCGGCTGTGGGGCGCGCACGTGTTTTCGGACCGCGTCGACACCCTGCTCGCGCGGCCCGTGCACGGCGATTCGAGCGGGGTCCGCGGCGCGGCGTGGTTGTGGGGTGGCCCGCCGGCGGTTTCAGGCCACGACTGAAGGGCGCAGCCTCGGCCACTGGTGCGGCGAGCGCGCGGCGCATCGTCGAGCTTGCGGTGGTGGCCCGCCAGGTCACGGCGCCTCGCCGGGGCGGATTTCAGACGTCGATATTGCCCGCCGCCAGCGCGTTGCTTTCGATGAACGCGCGCCGCGGCTCGACCTCGTCGCCCATCAGGGTGGTGAAGATCTGGTCGGCGCCGATGGCGTCCTCGATCTGCACCTTGAGCAGGCGGCGCACCGCCGGGTCCATCGTCGTTTCCCACAGCTGCTCGGGGTTCATCTCGCCCAGCCCCTTGTAGCGCTGCTTGCCGATCGCGCCTTCGGCCTGCGCCATCAGCCACTGCATGGCGGCGCGGAAATCGGCCACCGGCGCCTCCCTGGCCTTCTCGCCCTCGCCGCGCGCGATGCGCGCGCCGTCGCCGATCAGGCCCTTGAAGGTCCGCGCCGCGTGGTGCAGCGCCTGGTAGTCGGCGCTGAGCGGGAAGTCGGCGTCGACGGCACTGGCCTTGACGTTGCCGTGATGGCGGCGGTGGATCAGCAGCCGGTGCTTGTCGAGCTTGGCGTCGTACTGGGCGAACACCTCGACCGTGTGGTTGCCCATCGCCCGCGCCAGGTCGCGCGCGCTGGCTTCGGCGGCGGCCGCGTCGCCGAGCCTCAGTTCGACGCCGTCGGTGATCGCCTCCAGCGCGCCGCGGTCGATGACGTGCGCCAGCCGCTGCACCACCGCCTCGGCAAGCAGGTACTGGCGGGCCAGTTCCCCCAGGGCGTCACCCGCGATCGGCCGGCCGGACTCGACAGCGCCGCGGTCGACGTACAGGCGGGCGCCGTCGAGGGCGAGCTTCAGCAGGTACAGCGACAGCTCGTGGTCGTCCTTGATGTAGCGCTCGTCCTTGCCGTGCTTGACCTTGTACAGCGGCGGCTGGGCGATGTAGATGTGGCCGCGCTCGACCAGCGCCGTCATCTGGCGGTAGAACAGCGTCAGCAGCAGGGTGCGGATGTGGGCCCCGTCGACATCCGCATCGGTCATGACGATGATGCGGTGATAGCGCAGCTTGTCCGGGTTGAACTCGGGGCCGATGCCGGTGCCCAGTGCTGTGATCAGGGTGGCGATCTGCTCCGAGCCGATCAGCTTGTCGAAACGCGCCCGCTCGACGTTCAGCACCTTGCCGCGCAGCGGCAGGATCGCCTGGAACTTGCGG
>CAYLZU010000234.1:0-5389 GCA_964388005.1 uncultured Burkholderiaceae bacterium | reverse complement strand
AGGCGCCGCCGTTCAGCAGCGCCTTCAATGCGAGCAGTTCGCGCCGGATCTCCGCGGCGTCCGGCGCCGCGGCCACGGCGGCGCCGCGCCTGCCGTTGCGTCCGCCTTCGAGCCTGTTGCGGGCGCCGCTGATGGTGAATCCCTGCTCGTACAGCAGTTCGCGGATCCTGCGGACCAGCAGCACCTCGTGATGCTGGTAGTAGCGCCGGTTGCCGCGTCGCTTGACCGGTTTCAGCTGCGTGAACTCCTGCTCCCAGTAGCGCAGCACGTGCGGCTTCACGCCGCACAGTTCGCTGACCTCGCCGATCGTGAAGTAGCGCTTGGCGGGGATCGCCGGCAGTTCCCCCGCGTCGGTGCCCGGATCACTCGAACGCAGCATGGCGATCGATTGCGACGAGACGATGCCGCCCGGGTGACTCAGGCCGCGGTCTGCGTGCGCGAGACGGCAGCCTTCAGCTTCTGGCTGGCATGAAACGTCACCACCCGCCGCGCGGTGATGGCGATTTCTTCCCCCGTCTTGGGGTTGCGGCCGGGCCGCTGCGGCTTGTCGCGCAGCTGGAAGTTGCCGAAGCCGGACAGCTTCACCGACTCGCCCCGTTCGAGCGCCAGGCGGATTTCATCGAAGAACGCGTCGACCATCTCCTTGGCTTCGCGCTTGTTCAATCCGAGCCGCTCGAACAGCGCGTCGGCGAGTTCCGCCTTGGTCACCGTATGGACGCCGCGCTCGGAGTCGCCGTTGGCCGCGGACGTCGTCTGTTCGCTGGAATCGAGCTTGTTGTCCATCTTGGCTACTGCCGCAGTCGCGCATTGAGGCGGGTCGCCAGGCCTTCGATCACCGCAGCGACCGCAGCCTCGGCCTCGGCGTCCGCCAAGGTTCGCTCAGTATCTTGGAGATGGAGCCGGAACGCAAGGCTTTTCTCTTTAATTAACATTGCGTTAGCACCTACTTCCTCGATTCTCCTTGAAGCGCTGACGGACGGCCGGTACAAGTCGAACAGACGGAATTGCCGCAGCATGGCGAGTCGGGGATCGGAACGCGCAAGTTCAGATACAACATCAAGAACATCCTGCAAGCGCACTGATTCGTCGAACCAGAAGGCGACATCGCGAACAACTTCCGGGAACCGCGGTACCGGGACGGCGACGGGCAATGCCCGCAGCAGCAACGGCTCGACATCGATCTCGAACATCACCGGCGCACGAGGCAGCTCGTAGTCGTGCTGCCACTTCGGGTGCAGTTCTCCGAGCCAGCCGACCGGTTCGCCGGCAAGCGTCACCTGCGCGCTGCGGCCGGGATGCAGCGCCGGGTGCGTCGACGGTTCGAAGCGCAGGCAACCGGGCAGCAGAGTCTCGAGGTCGCCCTTGACGTCGAAGAAGTCGACGTCGCGGCTGACGACGCCCCACTGCTCCTCCGACTCCGTCCCGTATGCGAGCGCGGCAAGCCGCATCGGCTGGCGGATGCCGCCGACCGACAAGGGTCCGCCGGCAACCGAAGGATCGCGCTGGAACACGCGGCCGAGTTCGAACACACGGACACGCGCGGCCTTGCGGTTGAGGTTGTACTTCAGCGCCGCCACCAGCCCCCCGATCAGGCTCGTGCGCATGACGCTGAACTGGCTGGCGATCGGGTTGAGCACCCGGATCGGCTCGACCGCGCCGCCGAAGTCCCGTTCCCACCGCGCATCGACGAACGAGTAGTTGACGAGCTCCTGATAGCCGGCGGCGGCGAGTGTCTGACGCAGCCGATGCGGCGACTGCAGCGCCTCCGGCCGGCTTCGCATCAGTGCCGCGGTCAGCGGCGGATGCGACGGGATGCGCTCGAATCCCCACAGCCGGGCCACCTCTTCGATCAGGTCCTCCTCGATCGCCAGGTCGAACCGATGCGGCGGCACGCTGACGACGAACCGGCCGTCCTCACGCCGGTGCTCGAGGCCGAGCCGGCCGAGCACATCGGCGATCTCGTCATCGCTGACCGGCACCCCGAGCACCTTGCGGCAGCGTTCGCCCCGCATGGCGACCACCGGCCGCTCGGGAAGCCTGAGGACGTTGTCGTCGATCGGACCGACCCGTGTCGACGGCGTGCCGCAGATGTCCAGCAGCAGGCGGGTGATGTACTCGATGTGCTCGACGGTGGTCGAATGATCGACGCCGCGCTCGAAGCGGTGCGCCGCATCGGTGCTGAAATTGAAGCGGCGGGCGCGTCCCTGGATCGACTCCGGCCACCAGAAGGCGGCCTCGACATAGACGCTGGTGGTCTCCGGCGTCACCGCGGTCGCCTCGCCGCCCATGATGCCGGCAAGCGCCTCGACGCCGCGGTCATCGGCGATGACACCGACCCAGTCGTCGACCTCGACCGTCTGTCCGTTCAGCAGCTCGACCGACTCGCCGGCCCTGCCCCAGCGCACGACCAGGCCGCCGTGCACCTTGTCGAGATCGAACACGTGCGACGGCCGGCCGAGCTCGAGCATCACGTAGTTGGAGATGTCCACCAGCGCCGAAAGCGGCCGCTGGCCGCTGCGCTCCAGCCGCTGCCTCATCCATTGCGGCGTCGGCGCCTTCGCATCCAGGCCGCGGATCACGCGACCGGAGAAGCGACCGCAGAGCTCCGGCGCCAGCACCCTGACCGGCAGCCGCTCGTCCATCGTCGGCGGTACCGGCGGGAACTGCGGCAGCCGCAACGGCGCCCCGGTGATCGCCGCCGTTTCGCGCGCCACGCCGACGACGCTGAGGCAGTCGCCGCGGTTCGGCGTCAGCTTGATGGTGATCTTCCGCTCGTCCAGGCGCAGATAGTCGCGCAGATCGCGTCCCACCGGCGCATCGCCGGGAAGGATCAGGAGCCCGGCGTGGTCGTCGGACAGGCCCAGCTCACGCGCCGAGCACAGCATGCCCTGCGAGAGCACGCCGCGCATCCTCGCTTCCCTGATCGCGAAGCCGCCGGGAAGCTCGGCGCCGACCAGCGCGCAGGGCACGCGGACGCCGGCGGCCACGTTCGGCGCGCCGCAGACCACGGTCAACTCGGTGCCGGTGCCGGCATCGACACGGCACACGGTCAGCTTGTCGGCGTCCGGGTGGCGCTCGACCGCGACCACCTCCGCGACCACCACGCCGGCAAACGGCGGGGCGACCGGCACGCTCTCGTCGACCTCCAGCCCGGCCATCGTCAGCGCATGGGCGAGCTGGTCGGAATCGAGCGCCGGATCGCAGTAGGCGCGCAGCCAGGATTCGGGAAACTGCATCGATCTTCTCCCGCCCGAATCAGTTGAACTGCGTCAGGAAACGCAGGTCGCCCTCGAAGAACAGGCGCAGGTCGTCGACCCCATAGCGCAGCATCGTCAGCCGGTCCAGCCCGGTGCCGAAGGCAAAGCCGATGTAACGCTCGGGATCGAGGCCGAAGTTGCGCACCACGTTCGGATGCACCTGCCCGGCGCCGGAGACCTCCAGCCATCGCCCCTGCAGCGAGCCGCTGCCGAACATCATGTCGATCTCCGCCGATGGTTCGGTGAACGGGAAGTACGACGGACGGAAGCGCACCTGCAGGTCGTCGGTCTCGAAGAAGCGGCGCATGAAGTCGGTATAGACCGCCTTCAGATCGGCAAAGCTGATGTTCTCGTCGATCCACAGCCCCTCGACCTGATGGAACATCGGCGAATGGGTGGCGTCGGAATCGACGCGGTAGGTGCGGCCGAGCGCGATCACCTTGATCGGCGGCTGGTGCATGCGCGCGTAGCGCACCTGCATCGGGCTGGTGTGGGTGCGCAGCAGCAGCGGCTTGCCGTGCTCGTCGTTCACGTCGACGTAGAACGTGTCCTGCATCGACCGCGCCGGGTGATTCTCCGGGTTGTTCAGCGCCGTGAAGTTGTACCAGTCGGTCTCGATCTCCGGCCCGTCGGCCAGATCGAAGCCGATCGATCCGAAGATCTCCTCGACCCGCTGCCAGGTGCGGATCACGGGATGGATCCCCCCGGCGCCGCGGCGACGGCCGGGCAGCGTGACGTCGATCGCCTCCTGCGCCAGGCGTGCGTTCAGTTCCGCCTCGGCGAGTTCGCCGCGCCGCTGCTCGAGCAGCTGCTCGATGCGTTCCTTGGCGACGTTGATGCGTGCGCCGAGGCTGCGCCTTTCGTCGGGCGGCAGCTTCGCCAGTGCCTTGAGCAGCTCGGTCACGCGGCCGGCCTTGCCGAGGAAACGCGCCTTCTCGTTCTCGAGTGCCGCGGGCTGGCCGGCGGCGGCGAAGGCCGCCTGCGCGGCCTGGATCAGTTCGTCTGGATCTGTCATCGCGGAAAGAAAAAGGGCCCGGCAAGCGCCAGGCCCGATCGTGATCGGTTGCTCGCGCCGCGACGGGGCGACCGCCGCGACGACGAAGGATCAGGCGGCCAGGCTGGTCTTGACCTTGTCGACCACCGCCGCGAACCCCGGCTTGTCGAGCACCGCCATGTCGGCGAGCACCTTGCGGTCGATCTCGATCGAGGCCTTCTTCAGGCCAGCCATGAACGCCGAGTAGGTCAGGCCCTGCTCGCGCACCGCGGCATTGATGCGGGCGATCCACAGCGCGCGGAAGACGCGCTTGCGGTTGCGGCGGTCGCGGTAGGCGTACTGCCCCGCCTTCATCAGCGCCTGCTTGGCGACCCGATAGACGTTCTTGCGCCGCTGCGTGAAGCCCTTGGTCTGGGCCAGGACCTTCTTGTGCCGCGCGCGCGCGGTGACACCACGTTTGACTCGAGGCATTGTTCTTCCCCCTTACGCGTACGGCAGCATGCGCTTGACTGCGGCCACGTCCGAGTCGTGGAGGTTCACTGCGCCGCGGAGATGCCGCTTGTTCTTGGTGGTGCGCTTGGTCAGGATGTGGCGCTTGAACGCCTGGCCGCGCTTGATCGATCCGCTGGCGCGGACGGCGAATCGCTTCGCCGCCGCCTTCTTGGTCTTCATCTTGGGCATCTTGCCCTCCTTTCTGCTGTTGGATGACCGCAGGCGCCCCGGAGGGACTTTGCCTGGCCTGCGTTCACTTGTTGGCGTCGTCCGCGGGAGACCAGTCCCCGGGCGGCGACGAAACACCTACTTCTTCTTCTTCGGCGCCAGCACCATCACCATCTGCCGGCCTTCCAGCTTGGGCCAGGCCTCGACCACCGCCGTCTCTTCCAGCTCGCCCTTGATCCGCTCCAGCAGCCGCATGCCGAACTCCTGGTGCGCCATCTCGCGGCCGCGGAAGCGCAGCGTCACCTTCGCCTTGTCGCCCTCGGCCAGGAACTCGCGCAGCTTGCGCATCTTGGTCTGGTAGTCGTTCTCGTCCGTCTGCGGCCGGAACTTGACCTCCTTGACCTGGATGACCTTCTGCTTCAGCCGCGCCTCGTGCGCCTTCTTCTGCTCCTGGTACTTGAACTTGCCGTAGTCCATC
>CAYLZU010000233.1:3696-5394 GCA_964388005.1 uncultured Burkholderiaceae bacterium | reverse complement strand
GTCGACGAGGCCACCCCCAGGCTGCCTCCCGATGACCTGATGCTGCTCACCGCTCAGGTGCGGGCATCGGACGTGAAGCTGATCGTCTCCAGTGCCGCCTCGGAACAACTCGATCGGGCGATCGCCACCCTGCGAAGCAGGTCGGGCAAGGATCGCGCCGCCGCCGAACTGCTGCTCGACGCCCTGCTGAACCGCGCCGAACTGCAGTTCGGCTTCGGCGTTCCCGAATTCCTGCCGGCCGCACGAAGGCTCGACGCCATCCGCGCAGCGCATGAGGTGGCGCTCGCGCACTTCGGCGAAGGCAGCCGCCAGCACCTGCGCGCCGTCCGCATGTATGCGGACCAGGTCATGGTCGAACAACCGGACGAGGGGCCGCGGGCCATCGAGTCGGCGCTCGCGCGGGCGCGCGAACGCGGAGACAGCGTGACCGAAAGCGTCGAGTACCTGACCCTGAGCGCCGAGCGCGCCGCCGAACTGTGCGCCAACGGGCGCCGGGACGAGGGAGCGCCGGCGCTGCGGGACATCGTCGAGAAGATCCGCGCCGCGCACGGGCCGCAAAGCGTGCTGATGGAGGCGCTGGTGATGCAGCAGGCATGGTGCGGCCTCGGGTCGACGGAGTTCGCCGCCGAGGCCGCCTACGCGATCGCCGCCGCGCGCGAACAGCCGCCGTCGACCCACCTGATGAGCCGCGCCATGGACGCGTTCGGCGCTGCGATGGAGCGGCGTGACTTCGCCGCGGCCGAGCGCTTCTACCAGGCGGCAGTCGAGAACGCGCAGGCGATCCCCGAACCGGCATTGCGCGACCGGTTGACGATTGGCATCCGCATCGGCCGCATCTGCATGTTTGCCCAGCTCGGCGAGAGCGCCAGGGCGGAAGAACTCGCGGCGCCGTTGCGGGCCGGCTTCGACGCCGAATACGCGCGGATTGGCCGCATCACGCCGGGGCAGGGGGGCTTCTGGATCTGCCTGAGCCAGGCGCAGCGCGACGACGGACGCGCCGCGAAGGCGCTGCAGACGGCGCGCACCTTCGAGGAGCGCTGCGAAGTCACGATGAAATCGACGCCGGGGCTGGCCTGCCTCCGGCTCGTGCAGACGCCGCTGGCGCTGGCCCTGCTCGATCTCGGCCGCATCGACGAGGCCGCGGCGGCGGTCGAGAAGCGGCTGTCGCTGCGGCCCGACTACCGCCGCGATGCGACCTTCAGGCTCGCCTATGGCCGCCTGCTGCTGGCGCAGGGACGGACCGCCGAGGCGATCGAGGTGCTGCGGCAGCCGCATGACGGCGACGGGCCGTCACCACCGCCGGGCCTGCTCGAGGCAGAGACGCTGTACTGGCTCGCCCGAGCAGCAGTCGCCGCCGGTGACAGTCGCGCGAGGCCGATGCTCGAGCGGGCCAGGCGGCAGCTCGCCGCCTCGCCGCATGCCGTTCACCGCCAGCTCGCCGCCCGGCCGCTGCCCTGATCGGCGCCATGTCCGCTTTCGCGGCGGAGCTGCGTTCCTTCAGACAAGAGCCGACATCGAAGGCTTCATCCTGAAGGAGCACGCCATGACCAACTCGATCCTCAAGCATGCGATCGGCCTTGCCGCCGCCGCGACGACGACCCTGGTGCTGTTCAGCTCGGTGGTTCGCATCGCCGAAGACGACAAGCGCTCGCTCGCCGCCGCACGCGTCGTGCCGACCCAGCTCGCGGCGGCGAGCGA
>CAYLZU010000233.1:0-3596 GCA_964388005.1 uncultured Burkholderiaceae bacterium | reverse complement strand
CCGAGCGGGCTCGACACCTGCGGATTGAAGCCGAACTGGAAGCTGCTCGTCAGCGAAAACGGCGGTTCGCTGTCGAGCAGGTTGCGGATGCCGGCGGCGAGTTGCCAGTTCCGGAATCCGTTGTATCTCCCCTGCAGATCCCAGCTCGCCGCCGCGCCGACCGTGCGCTTGGTGGCGGCATCAGGCATCCACTCCACGTAGCCGCTGCTGTAGAGCTGCGACAGCGTCGCGCCCCAGGGGCCCCGCGTCCAGTCGAAGGTCAGCGTGCTGCGCCAGCGCGGCACCGGGCTGCCGCCGTTGGTGGCGTCGCCGAGCAGCGACACCGTCGTCACGCCGTCGATCTGAGTGTCGAACTGGCGCACGTAGGTGCCCTGCAGGCCGATGCTGAAGGTGCCGGCGTCGGTCGCCGCCGAGGTCCAGCGGATCACCGCGTCGATGCCCGAGGTCTGCGTCCTGCCGATGTTGATCAGCGACCCGTCGATGGCGACGATCGGGCCCGGCAGGGTCGGATACTCCGGATCGACCGGGCCGCGGATCACCCGGCCGGGAAACTGGCTCTCGTTGGCGACAATGTAGGCCGCATCGACGGTGGTGATGACGTTGTCCTGCTCGATCGACCAGTAGTCGACACCGATCGACAGCCGCGCCACCGGCTCCCAGACAGCGCCGACGCTCCACTGGGACGAGGTTTCCGGCTGCAGGTTGGGATTGCCGCCGGTGGTCAGCGGCACGACGATCAGGCAGTCGTCCAGCGTGCCGGTCACCGGGCAGCGCGCCGGGTCGGGAAAGCCGGCGGCGACGTCGGAACTGCGAGACGGCTCGTTCAGCGCGTACAGCGGCGGGGCGCGGAAGCCCTCGCCCCAGGAGCCGCGCAGCAGCAGTTCGGTGCGCGGCTGCCAGCGCAGCGCCACCTTGGGATTGGTCGTCGAGCCGAAGTCGCTGTAGTCGTCCCAGCGCGCCGCCAGTTGCGCATCGAGCTTCGGCGCGATCGGAACGTTCGCCTCGACGAACAGCGCCAGCACGTCGCGGCTGCCGCTGATGGCCTTCAGCCGGCTGCCGATCGGCGAGTCGCCGGTCAGCACCGCCGGATCCCAGTCGTACGACAGCCGCTCCCGGCGCGCCTCGCCGCCGAGCGCCAGCGCCAGCGGGCCGGCCGGCAGCGCGGCGATCTCCTTCGACGCCGAGGCGCCGAGCTGCGAGGTCGAGCCGTCGGCCATCTGCGGCGTGCCGTTGTAGACGCTGGCGGCCAGCAGTGCCTTTCCCTCGGGGCCGCTCGGCCCCCACGGGTTGACGAGGCCGCTGCGCAGCGCCGGGATGATCCGGCTCTGGTAGACGTAGCTGCCGCCGTACTCGACTTCTTGCTGGTTGGCGCTGTACACCAGCGACGCGTTGACGTCCCAGCCGGCCGCCTCGCCTTCCAGGCCGACGACGTAGCGCTGCGCGTCGGTCGTCGTCGTGTTGATGCGCGAACCGAGTTCGGTCGCGCGCCAGCTGAAGAGCAGGCCGCCGGCGAGGCCATTGGCGGCGGCGAACTCGGTCGGGTAGTACGGGCCGTTGGCCGGGTAGATCGGGCTGCCGAAGGGCGTCGAGACAGCCGGTTGCGGATACGGCGCGACTTCGGTGTGGAAGGAGTTGCGCGCCCACAGCGCCTCGGCGAAGGCGTCGAGCGACGGATTCAGCCGCCAGGTGCCGCGCAGCAGCGCGCTCGTGCGCTCGACCTCGGGCAGGATGTCGGCGACGGCTGCGGGGTCGAAGCCGCAGCCTGGCCCAGGCAGCGGTGCAGTGTAGGTGCGAGGCAGGCTCGACGGCGGCGCGCAGCCGCCGGCGGCCGTCGGGTTCAGGAGACGGCGCCCGGGACGGTCGATGATGTTCGACGGAAACGTGAATGCCGACAAGCCGTTGATGCCGAGATCTGGCCGATAGCTGGTGCTCGTGCTCTCCCGCTCGGAGCCGTGCAGCACCTGCTGCTTCTGGTACGACAGCACGCCGAAGACGTTGTAGCCGTCGCGGTCCGGATCACCCGCGCCCAGCGTCACGCTTGCCTGCCCCGAATTGCCGCCGCCGTGCTGCGTGGCGTCGAACGAGGCGGTGGCGTCGAAGCCGCGATAGTCCCGGCGCAGGATGAAGTTGATCACGCCGCCGATGGCGTCGGTGCCGTAGATGGCCGAGGCGCCGTCGCGCAGCACTTCGACGCGGTCGATCGCCGCCAGCGGGATCGCGTTCAGGTCGACCGCCTCGCCGTTGAAGGCGTAGTTGGCGAGCCGCCGGCCATTGAGCAGCACCAGCGTCGATCCCGGACCCAGCCCGCGCAGGTTGGCGGCGGCCAGGCCCGGCTGGTCGCCGCTGCCGATGGTCTGCGCGGCGTTGACGGCATTGACGTTCGCCGGCACGCGCTCGAGCAGCTGCTCGACGGTGGTCACGCCGCTCCTTTCGATCTCCTCGCGGGTGATGATCTGCACCGGCAGCGCGCCTTCGAACTCGGTCTGCGCGATGTGCGAGCCGGTGACGACCACACGCTCGAAGACCTGCGCCGACGGCCCCGAGGCAGGCTGCGCCGGCACGGCTTCCGGAAGGAAAGCGGCAACGGCGGCGGCCACTCGCCCGATCGACGCCCATCTCAGCGGACGGCCACGCCCCGGCAGTCGCAACTTTCCCCCCTGTTCGCTGCGGCTGGCCGCAGATTGCGCTGCCCGGCGCGTCACCGTCAAGGCCGGGGGTTTTCCTGAGGATGCCCGCCGGCGGCGGTGGACAGGACGGGCCGAATTGCGTGCAATAGCGGCGGGCGCACGACTTGCAAGAGCCAACGATGAGCGACGTCACCGTTCTGCTGCACCGGGTCGCCGAGAACGACCGCGAGGCGCTCGATGCGCTGTTCGAGCTGCTCTACAAGGACATCCACCGGATGGCCCGCGCCCGGCTGCACGAAAACGGCCCGCTGACCCTGCTCGACACCACCTCGCTGGCGCACGAGGCCTATTTGCGGCTGCAGGGCGCCGGCCGCATCGACCTCGACAGCCGCGGCCGCTTCATGGCCTACGTCTCGCAGGTGCTGCGCAACGTGATCGTCGACTTTGCCCGCAAGCGCAACGCCGAGCGCCGCGGCGGCGGGCAGGCGAACCTGACGCTGAACACCGAGATTGCCGGCTCGATCGGCAACCAGGACGAGGACATCATCCGCATCAACGACGCGCTCGACGAACTCGACAAGAGCGATCCGCGGCTGCGGCAGGTGGTCGAGATGCGCTACTTCGCCGGCCTGACCGAACAGGAGATCGCCGAGGCGCTCGGCCTGACCGACCGCACGGTGCGGCGCGACTGGGAGCGGGCGCGGCTGCTGCTGTCGGTGTCGCTGAAGCGCTGACCCGACTTCGGCCAGGGTCGCCGCGGATGTCCGGTTTCGGCGCGGGATCGCGTCCTTGTCAGGAAGGCGGGCCGAGCGCGCCGGGCCGTCGCAGGCGCCCGGTCCAGCGGCGCGAAGCGCGGTGAATCCAGTCAGTGCCCGACGATGATCCCGAGCGGCGTCACCAATCGCCAACTGACCGCAGCCGACTGGCACCGTTTGAACGGATTGCTGGCGGAGGCGCTGGAGCTGGAGG
>CAYLZU010000232.1:4331-5420 GCA_964388005.1 uncultured Burkholderiaceae bacterium | reverse complement strand
GACGCCCTGCTGCATGAACACCGGCAGCATCGCCTGCAGGTCGGCGCCGACCGAGAACGGTTCGTCCGGCGACCAGATCACGAGGCCGCGATAGCCGGCCTCGGCCAGCTCGACCGCCTTGTGCATGCCGGCCAGCACGCCCGGCCCGATGGCGTGCATCTTGGTCTTCAGGCTCAGGACCAGCACCTCGGCGGCCATGCCGCGGTCGAGATGCCAGATCCGCACCGAGTCGTCCTCGAACACCGTCGCCCCGCCCGTGTGCCCGGTCGGCGCGCCCTCGCCCAGCAACGGGGCGCGGAAGATCTGCTTCGCGTACACCGGCAGCTCCGAGCGGCCGACGAATGCGCCTCGCGCCGGCGACCACGAGCCTTCTTTCGTGTGCACGCCGCCGGCCCTGGCCACCGGGCCGTCGAAGACCCACTTCGGCAGCGGCGCCCTGCTCAGCGCCTCGCCGGCGTCGATGTCGGCCCTGACCCACTCGGCAATCTGCTTCCAGCCGGCCGCCTGCCAGGTCTCGAAGGGCCCCGTGCTCCAGCCGAAACCCCAGCGCAGCGCGAAGTCGACGTCGCGCGCGGTGTCGGCGATCGATTCGAGATGCACCGCGATGTAGTGGAAGGCGTCGCGGAAGATGGCCCACAGGAACCTGGCCTGCGGATGGTCGGTCTCGCGCAGCAGCTTCAGCCGCTCGGCCGGATCCTTCTTCTTGAGAATGCGCACGATCAGGTCATCGGCCTTGCCGGCGGACTCGACGTAGTCGCCCTTCGCAGGGTCGAGCACCTTGATGACCTTGCCGTCCTTCCGGTAGAAGCCGGCCCTGGCCTTCTGCCCGAGCGCGCCCTTCTCGACCAGGGTTTTCAGCACCGGCGGGGTGGCGAAGTGCTCGGCGAACGGATCGATCGACGCCGGCAGCGTCTCCTGCATCGTCCGGATCACGTGCGCCATCGTGTCCAGGCCCACCACGTCGGCGGTGCGGAAGGTGGCGCTCTTGGCGCGGCCGAGCTTGGAGCCGGTGAGATCGTCGACCACGTCGTACGGGATGCCGTACTTCTCGGCCTCCTTGATCGTCGCCAGCATGCCGAAGATGCCGAC
>CAYLZU010000232.1:0-4321 GCA_964388005.1 uncultured Burkholderiaceae bacterium | reverse complement strand
CCGGTTGGCGATGAAGTTCGGCGTGTCCTTGGCCCGCACCACGCCCTTGCCGAGGGTGCTGGTGAGGAAGGTCTCCAGGTCGTCGAGGATCTGCGGCCGGGTGGCCGGCGTCGGGATCAGCTCCACCAGGTGCATGTAGCGCGGCGGATTGAAGAAGTGCACGCCGCAGAAGCGCGCGCGCAGCCCGTCATCCATCACCTCGGCGAGTTTCCCGATCGGCAGGCCCGAGGTGTTGGAGGCGAAGATCGCATCGGCGCCGACCACCGGCGCGACCTTGCGGTACAGGTCGTGCTTCCAGTCCATCCGCTCGGCGATCGCCTCGATGATGACGTCGCAGCCGCGCAGCAGTTCGAGGTGTTCCTCGTAGTTGGCGGCCTCGATGTACTGCGCATCATCCTTGTCGCCGAGCGGCGCCGGATTCAGTTTTTTCAGGTTCTCGATCGCCTTCAGCACGATGCCGTTCTTGGGGCCTTCTTTCGCCGGCAGATCGAACAGCACCACCGGCACTTTGGCGTTGACGCAATGGGCGGCGATCTGCGCCCCCATCACGCCGGCGCCGAGCACGGCCACCTTCCGCACCACGAAGTTCGTCACGTCGATTTCTCCTTGTCGTCGTCCCCGCGCAGGCGGAGACCCAGTGTCTTGCCCGTCGTTGCCGCCGCAGCGGCACCCGTCAGAACAGTTCCGCCGGCAGCTCCATCAGGTTCTTCGCCCCCGAGCGCGCGGCGCGGATGTGATACGCCGTCTCCGGCAGCAGCCGCTGGAAGTAGAAGCGCGCGGTGGCGAGCTTGGCGGTGTAGAACGGCTCCACCGCCTCGCCGTCGGCCTTGATTCTCTCCAGCGCCAGCAGCGCCATCTGCGCCCAGAAGTAGGCATAGACGAGGTGGCCGACCACCCGCAGGTAGTCCACCGCCGCCGCGCCGGCCTCGTCCTGGTTGGCGAAGGCCTTCATGCCGATTTCCATTGTCAGCTTGGTGACCTTGTCGCCGAGGTCCGCCAGTGGCGTGATGAACTCGTTCATGTCCGGCCGCGTGCCGTGCGCCTCGATGAAGTCCGAGACCAGCTTGCCGAACTTCTTCAGCTTGGCGCCATTGTCCATCAGCACCTTGCGGCCGATGAGGTCGAGCGACTGGATGCCGTTGGTGCCCTCGTAGATCATGTTGATGCGGGCGTCGCGGACCAGCTGCTCCATGCCGCTGGAACGGATGTAGCCGTGGCCGCCGAAGACCTGCTGGCACTCGGTGGCGCAGCGGTAGCCGTTGTCGGTCATGAACGCCTTCACGATCGGCGTCATCAGCGCCATCATGTCGGCGGCGAATCGGCGCCGCTCCTCGTCCGGGTGGTGCAGCTGGATGTCGGCCTGCATCGCCGTCCAATAGGCAAAGGCGCGGCCGCCCTCGGCGAAGGCGCGGGCGGTGAGCAGCATCCGGCGCACGTCGGGGTGGACGATGATCGGGTCGGCGGGCCTGTCGGCCGCCTTGGCGCCCGACAGCGAGCGGCCCTGGATCCGCTCGCGCGCGTAGGCCACCGCGCTCTGGTAGGCGGCCTCGGTGATGCCGAGCCCCTGCACGCCGACCGCCAGCCGCGCCCCGTTCATCATCACGAACATCGCGTTCAGGCCCCTGTTCGGCTCGCCGACCAGCCAGCCGGTGGCGCCTTCGAGCACCATGTGGCAGGTCGAGTTGCCGTGGATGCCCATCTTCTCCTCGAGGCCGCCGCAGTGCATCGCATTGCGCGCGCCGACCGTGGCCTCCGCGCCGACCCCAACCGGCAGGTACTTCGGCACCACGAACAGCGAGATCCCCTTGGTCCCCGCCGGCGCGTCCGGCAGCCGCGCCAGCACCAGGTGGATGATGTTCTCCGCCATGTCGTGCTCGCCGGAGGAGATGAAGATCTTCTCGCCGGTGATGGCATAGCTGCCGTCGGGATTGGGCACCGCCTTCGTGCGCAGAAGCCCAAGGTCGGTGCCGCAGTGCGGCTCGGTCAGGCACATGGTGCCGGTCCACTGGCCGGAGGTGAGCTTCGGCAGGTAGAGATCCTTCTGCGCCTTCGATCCGTTGGCGAGCAGGCACTCGTAGGCGCCGACGGTCAGGCCCGGATACATCGCCCACGCCTGGTTGGTCGAATACTGCATCTCGTAAAGGGCGATCTGCATCAGGTGCGGCAGCCCCTGGCCGCCGTACTCGTGCTCGGCCGACAGCCCCTGCCAGTGGCCGGCGCGGAAGTGGTCATAGGCCTCGCGGAACCCCTTCGGCGTGCGCACCTCCTTCGTTTTCGGATCGAAGGCGCAGCCTTCCTCGTCGCCCGAGCGGTTGATCGGCAGCAGCTCCTCGGCGCAGAAGTGTCCCGCCTCCTCCAGCACGTGGTTGATCACGTCGGCGTCGACCTCGTGATAACGCGGAATCCGCTTGAACTGCTCGGCGACTCCGAGCAGTTCGTGCATCACGAACTGCTGATCGCGAAGGGGGGGCGAGTAGATCGGCATGGCTGCTGCTCCTCAGGTGACACTGCGGCGCACGGCGGGCTTGCCGCCGCTGCGCGGGGTTGAATCGGTGGCGGCCTTGCGCGGCCGCCGCGGCGGCGACGGCGCCTGGCCGGCGGCGAGCGCGGCATCGAGCAGGCGCTGCAGGCCAGCGCGGGCGCGGCGGGTGCTGTCGACGGAGCGCAGCAGGCGCGCGCTCTGGTGAAAGCCGAGCATCAGGCCGTAGATCTCGAAGGCGAGCTGGCCGGCGTCGACGTCGGGGCGCAGTTCGCCGCTCGCCTTGGCGTCCTCGATGGCGCGCAGCAGCTCGGCGGTCCAGCCGCGGATGATGCCGACCACCGCCTCGCGCATCGGCCCGGGGCGGTCGTCGTACTCGATGCTGCCGCTGATCATCAGGCAGCCCTGCTCGATCTCGCGCGTCAGCAGCTTCAGCCAGTTCTCCAGGATCGCGCGCAGCCGCGGCAGGCCGCGCGGCCGGCGCACGGCCGGGGCGAGCACGGCGGCGACGAAGCGCGACGCGTACTCGGCCAGCACCGCGCGCTGCAGTTCCTCGCGCGAGCCGAAGTGCGCGAACACGCCGCTCTTGCTCATCCGCATCTGCGCCGCGAGGTCGCCGATCGTCAGCCCTTCGAGGCCGTCGCGGCGGGCGATGGTCAGGGCCGCATCGACGATCGCCGCCCGCGTCAGCTCGCCCTTGCGCGGACGGAGCCGGTCGCGCAGCGGAGCGGCGAGCGAACCGAGGGCAGAGGCGATGGGCATGCGGGACGGCAGGCGCGGCGACGGCGTTCCGCCGGCCACGGAAAAAAGCGAACGTTCGTACTATTTCCGAGCCGGCGGCGACCGTCAACGCGAGGCCTAGAGGCCGGCATCTATTGGTGCGGAGCAGCACGCGCCGACCGCGCGCACTCGCGGCGATGGGTCAGCGCCGATCAGCCGGCGGCGCCGACGGCGGGCAGAGCGGATCGGCGGCGAAGACCTCGGCCAGATGGTCGACGAAGGCGCGCACCTTGGCCGACAGGTGGCGCCGGCTCGGGTAGACGGCCCAGACATCGAGCTTCGGGCCGGAGAATTCCGGCAGCAGCCGCCGCAGTTCGCCGCGCGCGAGGCTGGGCCCGACGACGAAATCCGGCTCGAAGACGATGCCCATGCCGGCGACGGCGGCGGCGACCAGCAGCTCGCCGCTGTTGGTGTGCAGCGGCCCGCCGACGCGCACCTCGTGCGTTCGGCCGTCGCCATCGACCAGCCGCCACTGGAACGGCGACGAGACGTAGGCGTAGGTGAGCACGCTGTGGGCGGCGACCTCCTCCGGCGAGGCCGGCGTGCCGCGCTGCTCCAGGTAGGCCGGCGAGGCGCAGGCGATGAGTTGCGTCGATCCGAGCCGCCGCGCCACCAGTTGCCCGCCGCCCGGCGCGCCGATGCGCACCGCGAGGTCGAAGCCTTCGTCGACCAGGTCGATCACCCGGTCGGCGACGGTCACATCGAAGCTGACCTGCGGGTGGCGGCGGTTGAACTCCGCCAGCGCCGGGCCGATCGGGTGCGCCAGCAGGTTGTACGGGCAGGTGAGTTTCAGCTTGCCGATCGGTACCGAAGCGGCAGCGCCGGCCGCCGCCTCGGCCTCGCCGATGTCGGCCAGCAGTTGCACGCAGCGCTCGTAGTACGCCTGCCCGGTCTCGGTCAGCGACAGCTTGCGCGTGGTGCGGTTCAGCAGCCGGGCACCGAGGTGCGCTTCGAGATCGGCGATCAGCCGCGAGGTGGAGGATGTCGACGCGCCCAGTTTCCCGGCGGCGCGGACGAAGCTGCCCGCCTCGACGACTTGCACGAACGCCTGCATCGCAGTCA
>CAYLZU010000231.1:0-5478 GCA_964388005.1 uncultured Burkholderiaceae bacterium | reverse complement strand
CCGGGGAACTGGCGCGCGACGGCGTGCGCGGCAGGCGCGGGCCGGTGCGCGACGCCGCCACCCTGATCGACGAAAGCGGCCTGCTGCTGGCGGCCGACGAACCGGCGCGCGAGGCGCTGGCACGGCTCGACTGGCAGTGGCTGTTCGGCGCCCAGCGTCCGCGCTGGGGCGGCGACTGGCAGGCGTTTGCCTTCGGCCACGCGCTGATCGAGAAGCTGCTGTCCCCATACAAGGCCCTGACCGCTGTCGTGGTGTGCCTGCCGGCCGCGGCGGGGCAGATCGACGAAGCCGCGGCGAGGTGGGTGTCGGCTGTGCCGCTGGCACCGCCGCTGCTGGCGCACCTGCCCGTGCTCGGCATTCCGGGGTGGTGGCCGGAGAACGAGGATCCGGCGTTCTATGCCGATGCCGCCGTGTTCCGCATCCGTTGCGGCGGCGCGGCGGGATCCTGACGCCGCTCCCCCCGATGGCCGATGAGGCGCAGCAGTCGAGTGTCAGTCCCGCCGCCGATGGAAACGCGCGGGGAGAGGCACGCGCGGGGATCTGGCGTCTTCGCCGCACTCGATTAGCGACGAAGCTCAGCAGCGAGAAAGCAGGCTGTCCGCAACTCGATTGTTGTTCCCGCGCGCGGGGACGACACAGCGGTCGGCGCGAGCTGTCTTCAATAGGGCCGCCGCGCTGCGCCGATCGTCACATGGCTAGACTCGTGCCGTTTCGGCGTGGAGACCGCAGATGAAAGTCGTCGTCACCGGCGGTGCCGGATTCCTTGGGCAACGGCTCGTGCGCGCGTTGTGCGATCGCGGTCGGCTCACCGACGCCGCGGGGCGGGAACGGACGATCGAGCGGATCGTCGCCGTCGACGTGGCCGCGGGAGGCCAGGGCGTCGCCGATGCGCGCGTCGCGACCGCGATCGGCGACATCGCCGATGCCGGCTTCATCGCCGTAGTGCTCGGCACCGATACCGGAGCCGTCTTTCATCTCGCGGCGGTGGTCAGCGGCGCCGCCGAGCGCGATTTTGATCTCGGCATGCGCGTCAACCTCGACGGCACGCGGCACCTGCTCGAAACCTGCCGCCGGCAGCGGGCGGTGCCGAAGGTGGTGTTCGCCAGTAGCGTGGCGGTGTTCGGCCAGCCGCTGCCCGAGGTGGTCACCGACGCCACGACGCCGCTGCCGCAGGCCAGTTACGGGGTGCAGAAGCTGGCCGGCGAACTGCTGGTGCACGACTTCTCGCGCAAGGGCTTCATCGACGGCCGCAGCGTCCGCCTGCCGACGATCGTCGTGCGGCCGGGCAAGCCGAACGCCGCCGCGTCGAGCTTCGCCAGCGGCATCATCCGCGAACCGCTGAACGGCGAGGCCTCGGTCTGCCCGGTCGAGCCGTCGACCGGGGTCTGGATGTCGTCGCCGGGCACCGCGGTGGCGGCCTTCATCCACGCCCATGAACTGCCGGCGTCCTCCTGGGGCGTGCAGCGGTCGCTGAACCTGCCGGGGCTCACCGCCACGGTGGCGGAGATGGTCGATACGCTGCGCCGCGCCGCCGGCGACGAGGTGGCGGCGCGAGTCAGCTACCGCGTCGACGAGCCGATCGCCGCCATCGTGCGCAGCTGGCCTTCGCGCTTCGACACCGCCCGGGCGCTGGCGCTGGGATTTCCGCGCGACGCCGACTTCGCGTCGATCCTGCGCGAGTACATGGCGCGGTACGCGCCTGCGGCGCTGCGGCGCTGACGCGCCGGTTCAACGCCTGCGGAAGCGGTTGATCTCGTCGCGGGTGCGGCGGGAGGCCTCGGCCGCGGCCTGCGCGAAGTCCTCGCCGCTGCCGGCGTACAGGATCGCCCGCGAGGAATTGATCAGCATGCCGGTGCCGTCGGCGCTCTGCCCGGCGGCCACCGCTGCCTGCACGTCGCCGCCCTGGGCGCCGATGCCCGGTACCAGCAGTGGCAGGGCTCCGGCGATGGCGCGCACCCGGGCGAGCTCGGCCGGGTAGGTCGCGCCGACGACCAGGCCGAGCTGGCCGCTGCGGTTCCATTGCGTCGCCGCCAGCCGCGCCACCCGCGCGTACAGCGGCTCGCCGCCGACCTCCTGCATCTGCAGGTCATCGCCGCCGGCATTGCTGGTGCGGCAGAGCACGAAGATGCCGCGGTCCTCGTGCGCCATGAACGGCTCGATCGAGTCGTGCCCCATGAACGGCGACAGCGTCACCGCATCGGCGCCGTAGCGTTCGAACACCTCGCGCGCGTAGTGCTCGGCGGTGGCGCCGATGTCGCCGCGCTTGGCGTCGAGCACGACCGGCACCTCGGGGTGGGTGCGGCGCAGGTGCGCGATCAGCGCTTCGAGCTGGTCTTCGGCGCGGGCACTGGCGAAGTAGGCGATCTGCGGCTTGAAGGCGCAGGCGTAAGCCGCCGTGGCCTCGGCGATCGCGGCGCAGAAGGCGAAGATGGCATCGTCGCGGCCGCGCAAATGGGCGGGAAAGCGCGCCGGATCCGGGTCGAGGCCGACGCACAGCAGCGAGTCGGCGGCTCGCCAGCGCGCCCTGAGGCGGTCGATGAAGGTCATGGTCGGGGCGGTCGGTCGGCGGGCGGCGCGCATTGTAGGCGCGGGGCGGCGGGCATGGCGCCAATGCGAAGGGCCAGCGTCGCGCTGGCCCTTCCCCTGCACCGTGTGCAGGGCAGATCGGCTGTCGCCGATGTCGATGGCCTCACCTTACCGCCGGCAGATGCAGCCGCCAATTGCCGGTATCCGCCAGCCGGCAATCACGTCGCGGCGCGCCGCTGCCGCCAAGGTCAGGCGACGACGCGGTCCTTGACGTAGCCGGCCAGCAGCGCCAGCAATTCGTCGTCCTGGTACGGCTTGCCGAGGTAGGCGTTGACGCCCATTTCCATCGCCATCCTGCGGTGCTTGTCGGCCGTGCGCGAGGTGATCATCACGATCGGGATCGAGCGCGTCAGTTCGGTGCCGCGCACGTGGCGGGTGAGGTCGAAGCCGTCCATGCGCGGCATCTCGATATCGACCAGCATCACGTCCGGCCGCACGTCCTGTAGCTGGCGCAGCGCATCGACGCCGTCCTTGGCGAGCAGCACGTCGTAGCCGCTGCGCTCCAGCAGCCGCTGCGTCACCCTGCGCACGGTCAGCGAGTCGTCGACGACCATCACCAGCGGCGCCGCCGCCAGCGTGACCCCGCGCTGCGACTGGCCCGATGCCGGGGCGCGGCCGAGGTCGCGCTCGGGCTCGGCGCCGGCGGCGAGCCGCAGCCGCGGCGGTTCCGGCGCGCGCACGATCAGCTGCACCGGGTTGACGATCAGCACGATCTCGCCGTTGCCGAGGATGGTCGCGCCGAGGATGCCGGCCAGCCGCGCCACCTGCGGTCCGACGTTCTTGACCACCACCTCCTGGTTGCTCGACACCTCGTCGACGGCCACCGCCATCCGGTCGTCGCCCGAGCGCAGCAGCACCACCGGCACCTGGCGGCCCTCGCGCAGCGTCATGTCCTCGCCGAGCAGCTGCGCCAGCGTGCGCAGCGTCACCTCGCCCGCCTCCGGCATCTCGATCACGCCGGCGGCGATGGCCTCGGCGGCGTCCTCCGGCCGCACGCGGCGGACATGCTCGACCATGCCGGCCGGAATGGCGTAGCGGCGGCCGCCGACGGTGGCGAGCACCACCTGGGTGACCGCCAGCGTCATCGGCAGGTTGAGGGTGAAGCGGGTGCCGTGGCCGCGATCGGTGGCGATCGCCACCCGGCCGCCGAAGGCGGCGAGTTCGGAGCGCACCACGTCGAGGCCGACGCCGCGGCCGGCCAGTTCGGTGACCTCGCCGGCGGTCGAGAAGCCGGGGGCGAAGATCAGCTCCATCAGCTCGCGGTCGGTCGGATGCTGGTCGGCGCGCAGCAGGCCCGAGTCCAGGGCGCGGGCGCGGATGCGGTCGAGGTCGAGGCCGGCGCCGTCGTCGGCGACCACGATCACGATCTCGTTGCCCTCCTGGCGGACCTCGAGCCGGAGTTCTCCCGTTTCGGCCTTGCCGGCGGCGCGTCGCTGCGGCGGCGTCTCGATTCCGTGCACGATGGCGTTGCGCACCATGTGCTCGATCGGCCCGGCCATGCGCTCGAGCACGACCCGGTCAAGTTCGGTGCCGCCGCCGCCGATGTCGACGTTGACGCGCTTGCCGACTTCCTTGGCGGCCAGGCGGGCGACGCGGAAGATGCGCTCGCTGATCGACGCGAACGGCACCAGCCGCACCCGCATCAGCTGCTGCTGCAGTTCGCGCGTCAGCCGGTACTGCGCCGACAGGTCGGCGACACTCGTCTGCAGGCCCTTGTTCATCGCCTGCTGGATCGTCGCCACGTCCTCGACCGACTCGGCGATCATCCGCGTCAGTTCCTGCAGCCGCGTGAAGCGGTCGAACTCGAGCGGGTCGAACGTCGGCGAGTCCTCGGCGAGCTTGTCCGAGCGCGCCTCGATCTGCGCCTCGGCCTGGATCGCCAGCTCGCGCATCTGCGAGCGCAGGCGCTGGATGTTGTCGTGCAGGTCGGCCAGCGACGCCTTGACCATCGCCGTGTGGTTCTCGACCCGCGAGCGGGCGATCAGCACCTCGCCGGCCTGGTCGACGAGGCGGTCGAGCATGTCGGCGCGGACGCGGATGAACGACTGCGCCGCGGCGGCGGTCTCCGGCGCTGCGGCCGCCGCGGCTTCGGGCGCCGCGGTGTCCATGACCTCGGCCGCCGCCGCCTCGGCGGGCGCCGGCGCCGCCGGCAGATCCGCAACGGCGACCGGCTTGCCGTGCTGCAGGCCGTCGTAAAGAACCATCACCGCGTCGTAGCGCGCGATCAGGTCGTCGACGAGGTCGGCCGGCAGTTCCGGCAGCGCCATCGCCGCCTCGGTGCGGGTCTCGATGTCGTGCACGCGTTCGCCGAGGCGCATCGCGCCGGCCATGCGGGCGCTGCCCTTCACGGTGTGCAGCAGTCGCATCAGGTCGCGCAACGGCGCGCGGTCGGCCCGGTTGGCGGCGACGGCGCGCAACCGGCTGCCGGCGGTCGGCAGCAGCTCGCCAGCCTCGGCGAGGAACACCGGCAGCAGGTCGGCGTCGATGTCGTCGGCGACTGCGGCCTCCTCCGGCGCCGCCGCCGCTTCGCCGGCAGAGCCGTCGGCCGGCGACTCCGCCACCGCCTCGGCCGCGATCGGCGATCCGGTGGGCTCGGTCAGCTCGAAGTCGAGCGCCGGGAGGACATCCGCCGACGGTTCCGCTGGCGCCGGGGCGATCGCTTCCGACGCCGGCCCCGCTTCGGCCGAGGCTTCGGCCGGCGCCGCTTCGCGCTGCGCCTGCACCGCCTCGATCAGCTCGCGCAGCGCGGCTTCCTCCGCGGCCGCCGCCGGCGGATAGAAGCCGGCCGCGAACTGATGCAGCATGCCGCGGATGCGCTCGACCACCTGGTCGAGCACATCGAACTGCGCTGTCGTCAGGCCGATGTTCGCCGACGGTTCCGCCGTTACCGTT
>CAYLZU010000230.1:0-5502 GCA_964388005.1 uncultured Burkholderiaceae bacterium | reverse complement strand
CTTGCGCGTGGCGCGGATGGCGAAGCCCTTGCCGAAGATCACCGTCCACGAGGCCAGCGAGACGACGATCAGCAGCGCCATCACCACCTGCACCACCAGCGTGGCCTTGGTGACGAGGACGAGGATCGACAGGTCGGCGGCAGCGTTCATCGGTGGCGGTCAGGCGTGGGCGGCGGGTGCGATTGCGAGCCGCTGCGCCAGCCGTCGCGGCAGGCGAACCGGCGCCAGCCGGCTGCCGTCGATGCACGCCACCTTGATCCGCGCGGAGGCGAGCAGCTCGGTGCCGCGCAGCGCCCGCTGGCGGAAGACGAGCCAGCTGCGCGCCTGCTCGGCGATGACCGCGTCGATCGTCAGCAGGTCGTCGAGCCGCGCCGGCCGGTGAAAGCGGATCTCGACGTCGGCGACCACGAACTGGATGCCGTCGGTCGAGGCCAGATCGCGCTGATCGATGCCGAACGACCGCAACCACTCGGTGCGGCAGCGTTCGAAGAACTTCAGGTAGTTGGCGTAGTAGACGAGGCCGGCGGCGTCCGTGTCCTCGAAGTAGACGCGGACAGGCCAGCGGAACTCGGCGGGATCGGCGGCGGTCTGTACCACGGCGGCCGAGTGTATCGCGCTGTATCGCGAGAGTCGGCGGCGCCCACGAGCGGCGCCACGAATACAATCGCGCCCTTCGCATCCGCCGCGCCGGGCGGGCACGGCAGGAGGACTCCGATGGCTACTGGCATGCTGCCGAGAATTGTCGCGTCGGTGCTGGCGCTGGCGGCGCTGGCTGCCTGCGAGCGCGTGAGCAACAGCCCGCACCCGCGCGGCGCCGAGGCGACCAACACGCTGTTCACCGCCTTCACCGCGCGCTCGCCGAAGTACCTCGATCCGACCAGCTCGTACTCCAACGACGAGACCCCGTACACCTACCAGATCTACGAGCCGCCCTACGGCTACCACTACCTGAAGCGGCCGTACGAACTGGAGCCGCGCGCCGCCGAGCGCGTGGTGCTGCCGCGCTTCTACGACGCCAACGGCACGCTGCTGCCGGCCGACGCGCCGGGTGAACTGGTCGCCGAAAGCGTCTACGACATCCCGATCCGCCGCGGCATCCTGTTCGCGCCGCACCCGGCCTTCGCCAGGGATGCCGCCGGCAATTACGTCTATCACGCGCTGACGCGGCGCGACACCGCCGACAAGTACTCGATCCGCGACTTCCCGCAGACCGGCACCCGCGAACTGACCGCGCACGACTACGTCTACGCCATCCGCCGCCTGGCGACGCCGCGGATCAAGTCGCCGTCGTTCTCGCTGATGAGCGAGTACATCGTCGGCCTGAAGGAGTACGGCGAGCGCATCGCCCAGGTCGACCGCGAACTGCGCAAGGACCTGTCGCCGACCGACCGCGACCTGCCGATGCTCGATTTCCGCCAGTACGCCTTCGCCGGCGTGGAGGCGATCGACGACCACACCCTGCGCATCCGCATCAAGGGCAAGTACCCGCAGTTCAAGTACTGGCTGGCGATGACCTTCTTCGCGCCGATTCCGTGGGAGGCGGAGAAGTTCTACTCGCAGCCGGGCATGGCGGAGAAGAACCTGACGTTGAACTACTGGCCGGTGGGCACCGGCCCGTACATGCTGACCGAGTTCCTGGAGAACCGCCGCCACGTGCTCGAGCGCAACCCGAACTTCCGCGGCCAGCCGTACCCCTGCGAGGGCGAGGCGAAGGACAAGACCGACGGCATGCTCGCCGACTGCGGCAAGATGACGCCGTTCGTCGACCGGGTCGTCTTCAACATCGAGAAGGAGGCGATCCCGCTGAAGAGCAAGTTCTTTCAAGGCTACTACGACGCGCCGCAGATCGAGCGGCTCGACGTCGGCACCGGCTTCATCGTCGAGATGGCGGACTCCGCCGACAAGGACGCCGAGTACAAGGCCAAGGGCATCCGCCTGCCGACGACGATCGAGGCCAACACCTGGTACCTCGGCTTCAACATGCTCGACCCGGTGGTCGGCGACGGCAACACGCCGGAGCAGAAGGAGCGCAACCGCAAGCTGCGGCAGGCGATCTCGATCGCCATCGACTGGGAGGAGCACGTCGCCATCTTCGAGAAGGGGCAGGGGGTGGCGGCGCCGGGGCCGCTGCCGCCGGGGCTGTTCGGCTGGCGCGACGACGGGCCGGCGGCGTTCAACCCGGTCGTCTACCGCAAGGTCAATGGCAAGCTCGAGCGGCGCTCGATCGAGGAGGCGAAGAAACTGCTGGCCGAGGCCGGCTATCCCAACGGCCGCGACGAGAAGACCGGCCGGCCGCTGGTGCTGAACTTCGACTACCTGAGCGCGCTGACGCCGGCGGCGCGCTCGCTGATGGACTGGTACCAGAAGCAGTTCGCCAAGCTGGGCATCCAGCTCGAGATCCGCGCCACCGACTACAACCGCTTCCAGGACAAGGTCAACAAGGGCAGTCACCAGATCTACTTCTGGGGCTGGCTGGCCGACTACCCGGACGCGGAGAACTTCCTGTTCCTGCTGTACGGCCCGAACGCCAAGTCGCTGACCAACGGCAATGGCGAGAACGCCTCGAACTACCGCAACCCCGAGTTCGACAAGCGCTTCGAGCTGATGAAGTTCGAGGAGGACGGGCCGGCCAAGGCGAAGCTGATCGACGAGATGATCCGCATCGTGCAGGAGGACGCGCCCTGGACCTTCGGCTACTTCCCGACCTCGGCCGCCGCCTTCCACCAGTGGGTGCACAACGGCAAGCCGACGCAGATCATCCGCAACCACATCCAGTACCTGCGCGTCGACCCGAAACTGCGCGCCGAGAAGATCGCCGAGTGGAACCGGCCGATCTGGTGGCCGGTGGTGCTGATCGTGCTCGCCCTGGTGGCGGCGGTCGTGCCCGCCTATCGCGCCTACCGGCGCCGCGAGCGCGAGAACGCCGCCCGCACCCTGGCGCGCGAAGCGCGCGCGGGGGCGGGCGAATGAGTCCGGCCGGCCTGCACAGCGGCGAGTCGGTCGTCCCCGCGCAGGCGGGGACCCAGCGTCTTTCAGGCAGGACAACGACACTGGATTCCCGCCTGCGCGGGAATGACGACGTTGGTGCAACCGGCCAACGGTCCCCGCGATGCTGAACTACATTCTCCGCCGCCTCGCCTACGGCGTGCTCATCCTCGTCGGGGTGAATCTCTTCACGTTCATCCTGTTCTTCGCCGTCAACACGCCCGACGACATGGCGCGGCTGAACATCGGCGGCAAGCGGGTGACGCAGGAGGCGATCGAGAAGTGGAAGATCGAGCGCGGCTACGACAAGCCGCTGCTGTTCAACGCGAAGGAGCAGGGCACGCGCAGGTTCACCCAGACCATCTTCTTCGAGCGCTCGGTGCAGCTGTTTGCGTTCCAGTTCGGCGCCTCGGATTCCGGCCGCGACATCGGCTACGAGATCCGGCAGCGGATCGGCCCGTCGCTGGCGATCGCGCTGCCCACTTACCTGCTCGGGGTGATGGCCACGGTGTGCGTGGCCCTGCTGATGGTGTTCTTCCGCGCCACCTACCTCGACTTCTGGGGCGTGACGGCGGCGGTGGTGCTGATGTCGATCTCGGCCCTTTTTTACATCATCGTCGGCCAGTGGTTCTTCTCGACCCTGCTGCGGCTGGTGCCGATCTCCGGGTTTGCCGGCGGCTGGAACCTGGCGGTGTTCATCGCCCTGCCGATCGTCATCGGCGTGGTCGCGAGGCTCGGTGCCGACTCGCTGCTTTACCGCACCATGTTCCTGGAGGAGGTCGGCAAGGACTACGTGCGCACCGCGCGCGCCAAGGGCCTGAGCGAGACGGCGGTGCTGTTCCGCCACGTGCTGCGCAACGCCTCGCTGCCGATTCTCACCTCCACCGTGGCGGTGCTGCCGCTGCTGTTTCTCGGCAGCCTGATCATGGAAAGCTTCTTCGGCATCCCCGGCCTGGGCAGCTACACCATCGACGCCATCAACGCGCAGGACTTCGCCATCGTGCGGGCGATGGTGTTCCTGGGCTCGATGCTGTACATCGTCGGTCTGATCCTGACCGACATCTCGTACACGCTGGTCGATCCCCGCATCCGCCTGGCCTGATCGACCCGTGCCGAAGCTCGTTTTCCTGGTCACCGACATCGCGCTGGCGCTGCTGCTGGCCGGGCTGGCGCTGTACGTCTGGCATGCGCGCCGTTCTGCGGATCTCGGCGCCACCTGGCGGACGGTGTTCCGCGACCCGGCGGCGATGAGCGCGCTGGTGCTGCTGCTGCTGTTCCTGCTGGTCGCGATCCTGGATTCGATCCACTTCAGGCCCCTGCTGCCGCCCGCCGAAGGCGCGCCGGCGGACGCGCCGCCGGCGTACTCGACACGGACCTATTCGGTCCTCGACCAGGTGCTGCGCAGGCAGATGGAGGGCACCGAGCGCACCTACTCGGCGCCGCTGTCGTACCTGTCGTACAGCAAGGAGACGATCGAGGTCGACGGCAAGCCGGTGCGCGAGTTCCCGCGCCTGGCGCACGGCGGCGCGCACCTGAAGAACCCGGAGTCCGACTGGGTGCCCGACCTGCTGCGCCGCTCCGCGGCCGGGCTGGCCTTCGGCGCGGCGGCGGCGCTGCTGCTGGCGGCGCTGGTGGTGGCGCTGCGCGCGCGGCTGGCGGGCGCCTCCTTTGCCGAAAGCCGGCGCGCGGTCTGGCGCCGCGAGACCGAGGTGCCGGTGCGGGCGATGCTCGCCACCGCCACCGCGGTGCTGCTCGTCGCCGGATGGGTGGCGGCGATCTGGCCTCACTACCACGTGCTCGGCACCGACCGCACCGGCAACGACGTGCTGTACCAGGCGCTCAAATCGATCCGCACCGCGATCGTGATCGGCTCGCTGGCCACCCTGGCGACGCTGCCGTTCGCGATCGTCTTCGGCATCCTGGCCGGCTACTTCAAGGGCTGGGTCGACGACGCGATCCAGTACCTGTACACGGTGCTGTCGTCGATCCCAGGCGTGCTGCTGATCGCCGCCTTCGTGCTGATGATCCAGGTATGGATCGACAAGAACCCGCAGCTCTACGAGACCGGGCTGGAGCGCGCCGACGTACGCCTGCTGCTGCTGTGCGTGATCCTCGGCGTCACCGGCTGGGCCACCCTGTGCCGGCTGCTGCGCGCCGAGACGCTGAAGCTCTCGGAACTCGACTACGTGCAGGCGGCGCGCGCCTTCGGCGTGTCGCACCTCGGCATCATGCGCCGGCACATCTTTCCCAATCTGATGCACATCGTGCTGATCGTCGCCGTGCTCGACTTCTCGGCGCTGGTGCTGTACGAGGCGGTGCTGTCCTACGTCGGCGTCGGGGTGGACCCGACCACGCCGAGCTTCGGCTCGATGTTCAACCTGGCGCGCACCGAGATGGGCCGCGACCCGCCGGTGTGGTGGAACCTGCTGGCGGCGTTCCTGTTCCTGCTGGCGCTGGTGCTGTCGGCGAACCTGTTCGCCGGCGCCGTGCGCGAGGCGTTCGATCCGCGCGCGCGGG
>CAYLZU010000229.1:0-5529 GCA_964388005.1 uncultured Burkholderiaceae bacterium | reverse complement strand
GCCGACCTGCTCGACCCCGATCTCGACCTCGAAGCCGACCTCGGCGTGGACACCGTCAAGCAGGCGGAAGTGTTCGCCGCGGTGCGCGGCCACTACGGCGTCGAGCGGGATCCGAACCTGAAGCTGCGCGACTTCCCGACCCTGCGCCACGTCGCCGGCTGGGTGCGCAGCCGCGCCGGGCTGGCTGCCGCGCCGACGGCGCCCACGCCGACGGTTGCCGCGCCTGCGGCCACGCCGGCCGCCGTGCCGGCAGCCTCAACGGCGGCTGCCACCGGGGCGATGTCGGTCGCGCCGGCTGCCGTCGCCGCGGCTGCGACCGCGGCGGGTGCCTCCCCGTCGCCGGCCGCCCTGACCGAGGACGAGGTCCTGGCGCAGGTGACCAGGATCGTCGCCGAGATGACCGGCTACCCGCCGGACCTGCTCGGCCCCGACCTCGACCTCGAAGCCGATCTGGGCGTCGACACGGTCAAGCAGGCCGAGGTCTTCGCGGCGGTGCGCGGCCACTACGGCGTCGAGCGTGACCCGAATCTGAAGCTGCGCGACTTTCCGACCCTGCGGCATGTGGCCGGCTGGGTCCGCGAACGCGCGGGGCTGGCCGCGGCAGCGCCGGCGGTGAAGGCCGCCGCCGAGGCCGCGGTTCCCGCGCGACCAGAGGCGCCGCCGCTGGTGCGCGGCGATCTGGCCGCGGTCGATGCGCTGCCGCGGCGGATCCCGGTGCCGTCGCTGCGCCCGGCCGCGGCCCGCTGCCTGCCCACCGGCGTCAGGCTCGCCGAGGCGCGCGTGGTCGTGATGAGCGACGAGGGCAGTGTGGCCAAGGCGCTGGCCAGGCGCCTCGCCAAGGCCGGCGCCGGCGTGCTGTCGCTGCCGGCCGGCATCGCCACCGAGGCGCTGGCCTCGCAACTGGCGCAATGGCAGCAGCAGGGGCCGATCGCCGGCGTCTACTGGCTGCCGGCGCTCGACGACGAAGGCGATCTCACCGCGCTCGACCTGCCCGGCTGGCAGGAGGCGCTGCGCCGCCGCGTGAAGAACCTGTACGCCGCGATGCGGCAGCTCTACGCCGCGAGCCCGTTCCTCGTCGCCGCCACCCGCATGGGCGGCCTGCACGGCTTCGATGCCGAGGGTGCCACCCAGCCGATGGGCGGCGCGGTGACCGGCTTTGCCAAGTCGTACCGCAAGGAGCGGCCCGAGGCGCTGGTCAAGGCGGTCGACTTCGGCCGCGACGTGAAGGACGCCGCGATCGCCGAGCAGCTGGTCGAGGAGACGCTCGCCGATCCCGGCTGCGTGGAAGTCGGGCGCGCGGGCGACGATCGCGTCGGCGTCGCCTTCGTCGAGGCGCCGTTCCCGCCGCTCGTTGACGGCCAGCCGCGGGGCGCGGCGATGACGCTCGGAGCCGACAGCGTGTTCGTGGTCACCGGCGCCGCCGGCAGCATCGTCTCGGCGATCACCGCCGATCTGGCGGCTGCCAGCGGCGGCACCTTCCACCTGCTCGACCTCACTCCGGCGCCGGATCGCAACGATCCGGACCTGGCCGCTTTCCGCAACGACCGCGACGGGCTGAAGGCGACGCTGGCCACCCGCATCAAGGCGGCCGGCGGCAAGGCCACCCCGGTGGCGATCGAGCGCGAACTGGCCCGCATCGAGCGGCTGAACGCGGCGCTGGCGGCGGTGCAGGCGGTCGAGGCCGCCGGCGGCAGCGCCCATTACCACGCCGTCGATCTCACCGACGCGGAAGCGGTGGCGCGCGCCATCGCCCAGGTGCGCCAGACGAGCGGCCGCATCGACCTGCTGCTGCACGCGGCCGGGCTGGAGGTGAGCCGCAACCTGCCGGAGAAGGAACCGCGCGAGTTCGACCTCGTCTTCGGGGTCAAGGCCGACGGCTGGTTCAACGTCATGAAGGCGGCGGCCGATCTGCCGATCGGCGCCACGGTCGCCTTCTCGTCGGTGGCCGGCCGCTTCGGCAACCAGGGCCAGACCGACTACGCGGCGGCCAACGACCTGCTGTGCCGGATCGCCAGCAGCCTCCGTCGCACGCGGCCGGACACGCGGGCGCTGGCGCTCGACTGGACCGCCTGGGGCGGCATCGGCATGGCCACCCGCGGCTCGATCCCGAAGATCATGGAGATGGCCGGCGTGCAGATGCTGCCGCCGGAGGCGGGCGTGGCGTGGATCCGGCGCGAACTGCTGTCCTCCGACTACCGCGGCGAGGTGATCGTCGCCGGCGAACTCGGCCTGATGGCGGCCGAGCTGCATCCCGGCGGCGGCGTCGATCCGGCGCAACTCGTCGTCGACGGCGCCGGGCCGATGGTCGGCTCGGCGGCGCTGAGCGTGCACGACGGCATCGTCGTGCGCACCGTGCTCGACCCGAAGTCGCAGCCGTTCCTGAACGATCACCGCATCGACGGCATCCCGGTGCTGCCGGGCGTGATGGGCATGGAAGCCTTTGCCGAGGCGGCGCGGCTGCTGGCGCCGGGTTACGCGGTGGTGGCGGTGGAGGACGTCGATTTCGCGGCGCCGCTGAAGTTCTTCCGCGACGAGCCGCGCGAGATCGTCGTCCAGGCCGTGGTCGCGCCGGCCGGCGATCAGTTGCTGGCGCGCTGCCGGCTGCTTGCCGAGCGGATGCTGCCCGGCCAGGACAGGCCGAGCCGCACCGTCCACTTCACCGGCACCGTGCGGCTGGCGCCGGCGGCGGCGAAAGCGGCCGAGAAGACGAAACCGGTTGGCCCCGGCAACGGCGCGCAGCTCGACGCCGGGCAGGTCTACGCCTTCTACTTCCACGGCCCGGCGTATCGGGTCGTGGCCTCGGCGTGGCGCGACGGCGAGCAGGCGGCGGCGCGGCTGGCCGAGCCGCTGCCGGAGAACCACCAGCCGCCGCAGCTGCCGCTGGCGACGGCGCCGCGGCTGGTCGAGCTGTGCTTCCAGACCGCCGGGCTGTGGCAGGCCGGCACCGAAGGGCACCTGGCGCTGCCGCTGCACGTGGGCGGCGCGCGCGTGCTGCGCGACCCGTCGAAAGCGAAAGGCGCGCTGACCGCCACCGCGCGGCAGAGGGCGCCGGGCCGCTTCGACTGCCGGGTGGTCGATGCCGAGGGCAACGTGATCGTTCGGCTCGATGACTACCGCTCGATCCCGCTGCCGGCGCCGATCCCGGAGCAGGTGGCCGGTTCGCTGCGCGCGGCCTTCCGGGGGTGAGGGGAGATGAACGACGCGACACCGATCACCCGCCTGGCGGTGCTCGACCGTGGCGAGACCGCGGTGCGGGTGCTGAACGCCGCCGGCGAACTGAACCATGCCCTCGGCACGGCGCCGATCGCGACCGTGCTGTTCCACCGCGAGGCCGAGCCGCAGCCGTGGTTCGGCCGCGAGGCCGACGACGTGCAGGCGCTCGCCGGGGATGAGGCGGCGTCGGCGCCGCGCGTCGTCGAGGCGCTGGCCCGGGCGCAGATCGACACCCTGTGGCTCGGCGAGTGGTCGCCGGGGCCACGCGCCGACTTCATCGCCGCCTGCGCGCAGGCGGGCATCGCCGTGGTCGGCCCCGATGCGGCCACCGTGCGCAGGCTCGCCGATCGACGCGGCCTGGACGCGCTGGGCTTCGCCGGCACGCTCGCCGGCGGGCGACCCGAGCGGCGGGTGGAGACCGACATCCTCGCCGACCGCCACGGTACGGTGTGGGCCTTCGGCGACCGCGACGTCACCGTGCGCCACCTCGACCTGCCGCTGCTGGTCGAAGCGCCTTGCGCCGTCGATCCGCAGCTGCTGCGGCAGATGCACGACGCGGCGCGGCTCATCGCCCGCGAGTCCGGCTACGTCGGCGCCGGCGTGGTGCGCTTCGTCCACGACGGCAGCCGCTTCGCCGTCGAAGGCGTGGACACGGCGGCCTCGCCGCATCACGCCACCACCGAGGAGCGCACCGGCGCCAGCATCATCGGCTGGCGGCTGCGCGTGCAGCGCGGCGAGGCGCTGCCGCCGCAGCCGCCCGCCGGCGAGGGCGTGACCGTGGCCGTGCGCGTGCTCGCCGAGAGTCAGGACGGCGGGCCGGTCGAAGGCGTGCCGCGGGTGGAGCTGCTGAAGTTCCCGGCCGGCACCGGCGTGCGCATCGATGCCAACCGCCGCCGCGGCGATCCCGTCGACGCCGCCGACCCGGTGCTCGCCATCGTCACCGCCTGGGGGCCGGACCGGCAGGTGGCGCTCGGCCGCGTGCGCCGCGCCCTGCAGCGCACGGCGGTGGCGATCAAGGGCGCGGCGTCGAACCGCACCCTGCTGACGCGGCTGCTTTACGACGACGAGCTCGCGCGCGGCGCGGTGGATACCGGCTGGCTCGGTCGCGTGCTCGCGGCGCAGCCGCCGCCGGCGCCCGACACGGTGGCCCTTCTCGCCGCCGCGGCGCAGGCGTACGAGGATGATCGCGCGCTGGCCCAGGCGGCCTTCCTCGCCGCCGCCGCGCGCGGCCGGCCCGAACAGCCGGCCGATGTCGGCGGCCGCATCGATCTCTTCTACGCCGGCGCCAGCCACCGGCTCGAGGTCGACCGCATCGGTCCGCGCAACTACTCGGTCCGCTGCGGCGAGGCCGTGGCCGACATCGCCGTCGATGCGCTCGGCGGATACGAGCGGCGCGTCACCTGCGGCGGCCGCAGGCACCGGCTGCTGGTGGCGCCGACCGACACCGGGTTCCGCGTCGAGATGGACGGCGCCTCGCATCGCATCGACCGCGAGGACGGCATCGTCGTCGCCGCCGGCCGGCCGGCACTGGTGGTGGCGATCCTGGTTGCGCCGGGGGCGCGGGTGGCGAAGGGCGAGCCGATCGCCGTGCTCGAATCGATGAAGATGGAAAGCACGGTCACCGCGCCGATCGCCGGCGAGGTGGTCAGTGTCGCCGTCGGCGCCAACGCGCAGGTCGAAGCCGGCGCGGCGCTGGTGCGGCTGCGCGCGCATGCGGCCGGCCGCGGCGACGCGGCGCAGCCGTGCGATCTCAGAGGGCTGGAGAGCCGCATCGACCCGGCGCGAAAACCCTGCCAGCGCGTCTACGAGCCGCTGGGCAACTATCTGCTCGGCTACGACCTGCTGCCTTCGGTGCTGCGAAGGCTGTTGACCGAGCAGCGGCGGATGGCCGAGATCGCGGCGCCCGACGACGCCTCGCTCGCCGCCTGCGAGGACGGCCTGCTCGACATCTACGCCGACCTCGGGGCGCTGTATCGGCCGCAGACCGAGGCCGAGCCCGACGACCTGCTGCCGCCGTCGGAGAACACGCAGGAGCAGTTCCTCGCCTTCGTGCAGTGGCTCGACGCCGACCGCGCCGGCCTGCCGGCCGAGTATCGCGAGCGGCTGCTGCGGGCGCTTGGCCGCTTCGGCGTCACGAGCCTCGATCGTTCGCCGGCGCTGGAAGCGGCGCTGATGTGGCTGTTCCGCTCGTTCGCCCGCGTCGCCGAGCTGGCACCGGTGGTCACCGCGATCCTGCAGCGGCGCATCGGCCATCGCGACGCGCTGCTGCCGCTGATGGACGCGGCGCAGAAGGCCCGCCTCGACCGCCTCGTCGCC